>CACZXN010000022.1 GCA_902785075.1 uncultured Bacteroidales bacterium
ATTATTATAAAGTAAGGAGGACACGACAATGAAGAAGAAAGAATATAAGAAACCAGAGATGCAGGTGTATGACATCAAGATGACACAGATTCTGTGTACTACAAGCGATCCCACCCCTTTGTACCCAGGACCGTTTGACTAAGTACCATAAAGAATAAAAATGAGTAGAGAAGGACTTGCATTGGTGCAGGTCCTTCTTCTGTCTTCCGAATATACTTTCAATTATTACTCGCGTGCAGAGGGAGTAAACAAAGCTTAACTCAAAAAAGAAGAGCACAACATGATGTTGTGCTCTTAGGTTGCGGTGCGTACGAGACTCGAACTCGTGACCCCATGCGTGACAGGCATGTATTCTAACCTACTGAACTAACGCACCTTTTTGCCTTGATTTTGATGTCCTTTCGGATTTGCGACTGCAAAGGTAGTACTTTTTTCTGAACTGACAAAACTTTTTTGAATTTTTTTTGCTTTTTCTTGAAAAAAGTTTCAAATCCTTAGTTTGCAGCCTCGAATTCGCGTAAGAATCGTGCGTCGTTTTCGCTGAACATGCGCAAATCCTTCACTTGGTATTTGAGGTTTGTGATGCGTTCAACTCCCATTCCGAAGGCGTAGCCTTTGTATTTCTTTGAATCGATGCCGTTGAGTTCGAGTACTGCTGGGTCAACCATTCCGCATCCGAGTATTTCTACCCATCCGGTGTATTTGCAGAAACTGCAGCCTTCGCCGCCACAGATGTTGCAACTGATGTCCATCTCGGCAGATGGTTCGGTGAATGGGAAGTAGGATGGGCGCAGGCGTATCTGTGTACCTTCGCCGAACATTTCGCGTGCAAAGAGGAGGAGTACTTGCTTGAGGTCGGTGAAACTGACGTCTTGATCGACATAGAGTCCTTCGACCTGATGGAAGAAGCAGTGGGCACGTGCGCTGATGGCTTCGTTGCGATAGACTCGTCCTGGGCAGATGATGCGAATGGGTGGTTGGGTGTGTTCCATTACGCGGCTCTGTACGGAACTGGTGTGGGTACGAAGTATGACATCGGGTTTTGCTTCGATGAAGAATGTGTCTTGCATGTCGCGAGCGGGATGGTCATCGGCAAAGTTCATAGCTCCGAACACATGCCAGTCGTCCTCGACTTCGGGACCTTCAGCCAGTGAGAACCCGAGACGTGAGAAGATGTCAACGATTTCGTTGCGTACGATAGTCAGCGGATGGCGTGTGCCAAGCTGGATAGGGTAGGCCGTACGTGTGATGTCGATGTCGTTGGTATCGGTATCGGCAGAATCGAATGCTGCCTTCAGCGAATTAATCTTGTCGAATGCTTTGGTTTTGAGTTCGTTGATGCGAATACCTACTTCTTTTTTCTGTTCTGCGGGTACATTGCGGAAGTCGGCCATGAGGGCTGGTATGCTTCCTTTCTTACTTAAATACTTGATACGGAGGTTTTCGATATCCTCTGCACTATTGGCCTGGAGCGAATCGATCTCGGCCAGCAACGCTTCTATCTTTTCTAACATGATTCTCTTAAAAATTTTTGCAAAGTTAGGAATATTTCATGAAAAATCGTACGAAATCGTCGACTTTTCGCAAAAAGAAGTGTAGTAATGTGTCTTTTTGTCAAGTTTTTTAGGTTTTGGTGACAATTGAGGGCATTTTGTAAAAAAAAGTATGTGATTTCGATTTTTTTTGTAAAAAAATGTAAATTGTGTGGAGTATTTTGTCTATCTTTGTACGTCAAAAATTGAGAGAACGTAAGGTGAATGACAAAACAACTATTGGACGGATGGAAATTCGTCTGAAAAAGAAATGATTGCTTAGTGTGTCGTTCCCTTATATATAGAGAATAAGGTGCATATATGAAAATTGCAGTAGCTGGAACAGGATATGTGGGCTTATCGATAGCTACACTTTTGGCACAACATAACGAAGTTGTGGCGGTTGATGTAATTCCCGAAAAAGTTGATAAGATTAACCGCAAAATCTCTCCTATCCAGGACGATTATATAGAAAAGTATTTAGCAGAAAAAGACTTGAACCTTAGAGCAACCCTCGATGGCGCATCGGCTTATAAGGATGCCGATTTCGTGGTGATTGCAGCTCCTACGAACTATGACCCCGTTCAGAACTATTTCGACACTTCGCATGTGGAAGAGGTGATTGATTTGGTGTTGAGTGTGAATCCTGATGCGGTGATGGTGATAAAGAGTACCATCCCTGTGGGGTATTCGCGTAGTCTGTATGTGAAGTATGCGCTGCAGTTCCTGTACAAACCAGAGTTGAAGGGCAAGAAGTTCAATCTGCTGTTCTCTCCGGAGTTTTTGCGTGAGTCGAAGGCACTGTATGACAATCTGTATCCTTCGCGTATCATTGTGGGCTACCCTAAGTTGATACATATTGACGACAAGAACTTCACCGAGGAGAATGCCGCTATCACAGCTATTGGAAATCCGGAGGCAGAGAAATATGCGCACCAGTTTGCAGCGCTGTTGCAAGAGGGTGCACTGAAAGAAAATATAGATACGCTGTTCATGGGTATGAAGGAAGCGGAGGCCGTGAAGTTGTTTGCCAACACCTATCTGGCCCTTCGTGTAAGCTACTTCAATGAACTCGATACCTACGCAGAGATGAAAGGCTTGGATACAAAGGCCATTATCGATGGTGTAGGACTTGATCCCCGTATCGGAACCCACTATAACAACCCAAGTTTCGGCTACGGCGGCTACTGTCTGCCTAAAGACACGAAGCAGTTGTTGGCCAATTATCAGGATGTGCCGCAGGACATGATGACTGCGATTGTGCAGAGCAATCGTACTCGCAAAGACTATATAGCAGATGCGGTGTTGAGAAAAGCAGGATATTACTCGTACTCGGGTAATAGTCAGTGGGACTCTTCGAAGGAAAGGAATTGTGTGATTGGTGTGTACCGCCTGACGATGAAGTCGAACAGCGACAATTTCCGTCAGAGTGCTATCCAAGGTATCATGAAACGCATCAAGGCAAAGGGTGCAGAGGTGATTATCTACGAACCGACATTAAAAGATGGCGACAGTTTCTTCGGATCGCTGGTTGTGAACGACCTGAAGGCATTCAAGGAGAAGTCGCAAGCCATCATTGCAAACCGTTATGACACTTGTCTCGACGACGTAAAGGATAAGGTTTATACGCGTGATATATTCAGGCGTGATTAATTACCCCCCCCTGTACATTTGTATAGGGAGGGCGTTTTTTGAGATACAAAACGAGTATTAACAGATTATTATCGAAACGAAATATATGGGGATTTTCCAAAGAATAACAACATGGTATTTTTCTAAGAACGCGCTTCCGTATTGGTGTGTGTTGATGCTTGACTGCGCGATTATCGTCGTTTCCGGAATGGTGGGTACTTACTTTGTACAAGGAGGCTCTCCGTTACAAGGTGACGGATTCTGGCATTTTTTGTTAGCAATAACATGCTCTTTGCCATTCTTTATCCTGGGCATGAGGTTATTACGTACCTATTCGGGTGTTCTCCGTTATTCTTCGTTTGTGGATTTGGTACGTGTGGCAGGTGCAATATCCGTTGGTTTGGTATGTAGCATCATTGCCGTTAAGCTAATCCCTGATAGTATCTTGCCCGAAATCCGTATTAAGAGTCTGTTGATTTCTGGTGCAATTGCTTTGATACTGATGTGGGCAGAACGAATCATCGTGAAAAGTGTGTTTGTGACGCTCCATAGAATCGACAACGCTCCTCACATTTATATTTATGGTGTACGTGAAGGTGGTATCGGATTGGCAAAGAGTATCTTGAACGAGAGCCAGTCGCAATATTCGATAAAAGGATTTATCAGCGGTGATAACGAGATGGTGGGCAAGTACCTGATGGGTATCAAGGTGTATGCCCCAACCTTGGATATTGTCAAACAGATGGAGTCGGATTCGGTACGTGCTGTACTGATTAGCCCGTTGTTGAGTGAGTCGTTCAGGGAACGTCAGGATTTGGTTGACGCCATTTCGGATGCAGGTATCCGTATCATGATGATGCCTACGGCGCAGAAGTGGGACGGCAAGACGCAACTCAGCTATTCACAGTTGCAGGAGGTTGAGATCGAAGACCTATTGCCACGCGACGAGATAACGGTCGATATGGAAGCAATCGGTCGTTTGCTGTCGGGTCGTGTCATCCTCATCACAGGTGCAGCAGGTAGTATCGGAAGCGAGATGGTGCGTCAGATAGCACAGTTCGGTCCGAAGCATCTTGCCTTGATTGACGCTGCAGAGACTCCGATGCACGATTTGCGTCTGTTTATGAAGAACAACTATCCCGACATAGAGTGCGAAACGATTGTGTCGAGCATTACGCATCAGACGCACATGAATTCGCTGTTCGAAAGGATAAAACCAGACTATGTGTTCCACGCAGCAGCATATAAGCATGTGCCGATGATGGAAGATAATCCGAGCGAAGCTGTATTCAACAACATATTCGGAACGCGTGTGATTGCCGATTTGGCTGTGAAGTATGGCACGAAGAAGTTTGTGATGATCAGTACGGACAAGGCTGTCAATCCGACGAACGTGATGGGATGTTCGAAGCGTATCTGCGAAATCTATTGCCAGGCGCTCAACAAGGCTATCGTAGAAGGAAAAGTTGAAGGTGTGACACAATTCGTCACGACCCGCTTCGGAAATGTGCTGGGTAGTAACGGCAGTGTGATTCCAATCTTCAGGGAGCAAATCAAGAAAGGCGGTCCTGTAACGGTGACACACCCAGATATCATCCGATTCTTCATGCTGATACCAGAGGCATGTAAACTTGTGCTCGAAGCAGGAACGATGGGTAAAGGCGGTGAGATCTTCGTGTTCGATATGGGCAAGCCTGTCCGCATTGCAGATTTGGCAAAACGTATGATCAAGCTAAGTGGTGCCAAGAATGTTGAGGTGCAGTTCACAGGTCTGCGTGACGGTGAGAAACTCTATGAAGAGGTGCTCAACGATGCAGAAACGACCAAACCAACCGTTCATAAGAAAATCATGGTGGCATCTGTTCGTGAGTATGAGTACGAGGTGGCATTGGCAAACGAAGAACGCCTTTACGAGGTAAGTAGGTTGTACGACGACATGAAGACCGTAAGAGTCATGAAGGAAATTGTTCCGGAATTCAAGAGCCGCCAGTCGAAGTATGAGGCGATTG
Source organism: uncultured Bacteroidales bacterium (assembly GCA_902785075.1). Lineage (GTDB taxonomy): Bacteria > Bacteroidota > Bacteroidia > Bacteroidales > Bacteroidaceae > Colivivens. Next base: position 5,174 of record CACZXN010000022.1, read on the forward strand.
ATGCCGAATTGGAGGCAGAGGAAGCAGCAAAAGCAGCAACAAAGGCAGCAACAAAGTAAGCAAAATAATACAGAGAGTTAATAAATCTCTGACAAGACATACACAACAAAATAAATCATTGAACCTTTAATTTAGAAACTATTATGAGAGTAGTAATTACAAAGAACTATGACGAAATGTCAAGGTGGGCTGCTCATTTCGTAGCCAACAAAATCTTAGAAGCTAACCCAACAGAAGAGAAGCCATTCAAGCTTGGTTGTCCAACCGGTTCTTCACCTCTTGGAATGTACAAAGAATTGATTCGCCTGAACAAAGCAGGTGTTATCTCATTCAAGAATGTGATTACGTTCAACATGGACGAATATGTAGGACTGCCTGAAAGTCATCCAGAAAGCTATCACAGCTTTATGTGGAACAACTTCTTCAATCACATCGACATCAAGAAGGAAAATGTTCATATCCTCAACGGAAATGCTCCTGACCTTCTCGCAGAATGTGCTCACTATGAGCAGATGATTGAAGAGGCAGGTGGTATCGATCTCTTCATGGGTGGTATCGGTCCAGACGGACACATTGCCTTCAACGAGCCAGGAAGTAGCTTGACCAGCAAGACTCGTGTGAAGACGCTGACAACCAATACGTTGCAGGCAAACAGTCGTTTCTTCGATAACGATATCAACAAGGTTCCAAAGCAGGCTTTGACAGTTGGTGTAGGAACAGTGATGGCAGCAAGAGAAATCCTGATTATGTGTAACGGTCACCAGAAGGCACGTGCCCTGAAGCACGCAATTGAGAATGGTGTGAACCACATGTGGACAGTTAGTATGTTGCAGATGCACCAGCATGGTAATATCGTATGCGACGAGGAATGCTGCTGCGACCTGAACGTATCAACATATCAGTATTTCACCGACAAGCAGAGAATCGAAGGGCTGGTAGAACATTACGTCAACATGTTCGAATAATCAAATTGCGACCATAACATTTTGAGACATATATTATTAATAATATTATGTAGCTTTACAGGAGTTTTATCGGCACAAGATAGCGTGTCGGTAAAACTTCCTTTATTCCAGTATATGCAGAAGAAAAACATCCTGAACCATCTGGATGTTTCTGCAACCGTGGGAACCACAGGGCTTGGTTTTGACTTTGCGTTGCCTATAGGCAATTATGTGCAGATACGAACGGGTGCTGACTTTTTCCCACATATAAAGTTGAAGATGACCTATGGGTTGGAGATGACAGGCGACAATACCGTCACAGAAGGTACAACCAGTTTTGAAAAAGCCGCTCGAGTGCTCAAGGAGACCACCGGACGCGAAGTGAAAAAAGAGGTGTCGATGTGGGCGGTTCCTAACTATAGTAACTTCAAACTGCTGGTAGATGTCTTTCCTTTTAGAAACAAAAACTGGCACCTTACGGCTGGATTCTATATCGGTAACACGAATTTTGCAAGGGCATATAACCGAACTGAAGATATGTCGAACCTGCTAAGTGTGAACCTGTATAACCATATCGTCGATAGAATCAAGGAAGGTGGTGATGTGTTTACGTGGAAAGGCGAAACAATCAGCATCCCCGCACAGTTGCAGGAATCTGTCAAACGTAACGGATACATTGGTGTTCCGTTTGGTACCTTGAAAAACGATGTTTACAAAGACGGCCAGCTTATCTATCAAAAAGGAGAAACCTATTATGTGATGCCTGCCGATGACAACATGATTCATACGGAAGGCTATATCAATAAGTTCAAACCCTATTTAGGTTTCGGTTATGGCGGCCATTTATTTAAAGGAAGCGATACAACCATATCGTTCGATGCAGGTATGATGTTCTGGGGTGGTAGCCCGAAATTGATAACACATGACGGAGTTGACCTCGTACACGACTTGCCGAAAATACGTGGACAAGTGGGAAGTACCGTGGAATTTGTTAAGACATTCCAAGTATTTCCTGTTATCAATCTGCGTTTAACTCAGCGAATATTCTAAACCGATCCGAAATGGCAGAACAGCGTAAGAAAGTATTTGTCAGCGGATGTTATGATTTACTCCACAGTGGACATGTGGAGTTTTTCCGTCAAGCGGCACAATATGGTGACCTCTATGTCGGTATCGGTTCTGACAATACAATTCTACATTACAAAAACCACAAGACCGTTTATTCTGAGCAAGAGCGACTCTTCATGGTGAAGAGCATTCGCTATGTGAAGGATGCATTTATCAATCAAGGAGATGGAGTGTTGGATTTTGTGCCTACACTCGATATTGTTCATCCAGATATTTTGGTTGTAAATAGCGACGGAGGTAGTGAAGAGAAACGCCGCCTGTGTGAGCAGCGAGGCATGGAATATGTCGTACTGCAACGTGATCCACACGAAGGACTAGCTGCACGAAGCAGTACGGAACTGAAGAAAAGTCCATGTCAGTTGCCTACTCGTTTAGATATAGCAGGTACATGGATTGATCAACCTTATGTAAGCTGCCATGCACCAGGATGGGCCATTACGATATCGCTTGAACCATCGTTTGAAATCCGCGAGCGATGTGGTCTCTCTACGTCCACTCGCAATCTGATAAAGACCATCTGGCCCTATCAACTGCCAAATATGGACCCTGAGACATTAGCTCGGCTGGTATTCTGTTTTGAAAATCATCCAGAACGTGAGGACGGTATCATCAGCGGAGCACAAGATGCTATCGGTATTTGTGTGCCCGGGCTATGTCGCCATTTCTATGACAATCATTTCTGGCCGATAAAGATTGAAACCTGTGAAGACGAAACGATTCTTCAGTGGTTGGAGAGCCATTTGTGTATGATACCAATGGAACCTCGTCGTAAGGGATGCTCGGTTGTGGAAGGCATGGACATTACCAAGCCGAAGGTTGAAACGCTTGCTGCAGCTGCTGCATCGTGTTGGGATGCTATCATGGCGATGAATCTCTTAGATTTTGCAAAGGCATACAAAGCTTCGTTTGAAGCTCAGGTGGCAATGTTCCCTGCCATGATTCAAGGATGTGTGCAGCAATATATCGATCAATATTCAATGATGGAAGATGTGCTTGCCTGGAAGATGCCAGGAGCGGGTGGGGGAGGTTACCTTGCTATTGTCGTAACGGATACGGAGTCCTTCTGCATGAAACATCCGGAGGCAATTCCTTTAAAAATAAGACGTTCGGGCATGTAACCCGAACGTTATTTGTTTTTAATGGATGGTTGTCTGATACCAATCGAACAGTTTTTGAACACCTTCTTCTATCTCCACTTTATGTGTCCATCCCAGCGAATGCAACTTGCTGACATCAATCAGTTTACGCATAGTTCCATCGGGCTTTGATGCATCGAATTCTATCTCACCTTCAAATCCTATGGTCTTCACAATCAGTGCTGACAATTCGCGAATGGTGAGTTCTTTTCCTGTCCCTACGTTGATGTGGCAGTTGCGGATTTCTCCCAGTGCAGGAATGGCTCCTCCACGACCTGTACTGTGGTTGCGGTCGACAGCTCCGTCGGTACTGGCTCCATAGTGGACACTCGAATATTTCTCAATGCCGATAATGTCGCTGAAGTTCACGTTCAGCAAAATGTGTACACTTGCATCCGCCATGTCCTCGCTCCAGAGGAATTCACGTAGCGGACGTCCCGTACCCCAGAGGATGACCTTGTTGTCCGATATACCATAATTCCGTAATACTGAGATTATTGCCTCCTTGTCTGCTGATCCGTTCACTCCTAACACAGGACGCTTGTCTAAATCCCTACGGATAGCTTCCCAGTTTCCGTCGTGAATCAACTTTGCCAGATAGATTTTGCGCATCATGGCTGGCATCACATGGCTATTCTCCAAGTGGAAGTTGTCGTTCGGACCATAGAGATTTGTTGGCATGACTGCGATATAATTGGTGCCGTACTGGAGGTTGTAGCTCTCACACATCTTCAGACCGGCAATCTTGGCAATCGCATATTCCTCGTTCGTGTATTCCAACTCGCTTGTCAGCAGGCAGTCTTCTCTCATGGGTTGTGGAGCATTCTTGGGATAGATGCAAGTGCTGCCTAAGAACAACAGTTTCTTCACCCCATGTGCATACGCCTCGCTGATGACGTTACACTGAATTTTCATGTTCATCATCATGAAATCGGCTCGATACAAACTATTTGCCATTATGCCACCAACAAATGCAGCTGCCAGCACGACAGCATCAGGCTGTTCTTCATCGAAGAATGCCTTAACGGCATACTGATCAGTCAAGTCCAGTTCCTTGTGAGTTCTACCTACCAAATTCGTGTATCCACGGCTTAACAAGTTGTTCCAGATAGCCGAACCAACCAATCCGCGATGCCCTGCAACGTATATTTTTGAAGTCTTGTCCATAATCAGATCATCCATCGTCTCTCCTTTGAGAGAACCATACATTCCTTATTCTATTTTACAATTCCTTTTTCGAGATACTCAGCCAAGTTTGTCCTTACCTTCGCAGCAGCACCTTCGGCAGCTACCTTGGCGATGTCGCTTTCTACCATAATTTTCACCAAGTCCTCGAATGAAGTCTTCGATGGGTTCCAACCCAACTTCGCCTTTGCTTTCGTGGGGTCACCCCATAAGTTCACCACATCAGTAGGACGATAAAAGTCCTCGCTGACACGTATCAGTTCCTTTCCGAGAAGTTCTTTGCTTGCTTTGCCTTTCACCTTGACACACACACCTATTTCTCTCAGCCCTTCACCACGGAATTCCAATTCGATTCCTGCATGTTTGAACGCGTAATAGGCAAATTCGCGAACACTATGCTGAACACCTGTAGCAATCACGAAGTCCTCGGGTTTGTTGTTCTGAAGAATGAGCCACATACATTCTACATAATCTTTGGCATATCCCCAGTCACGAAGTGATGACAGGTTTCCTAAGTATAGACAATCTTGCAGCCCCTGTGCGATACGCGCTGCTGCAAGGGTGATTTTCCGAGTCACAAATGTTTCTCCTCTGCGTTCGCTTTCGTGGTTGAACAAGATACCCGAGCAACAGAACATGTTGTAAGCCTCGCGGTATTCCTTCACAATCCAGAATCCATATAGTTTGGCAACAGCATAAGGAGAGTAGGGGTGGAAAGGAGTGTTTTCGTTCTGTGGCACCTCCTCTACTTTTCCATAAAGTTCAGAGGTCGATGCCTGATAGATGCGACATGTCTTTTCCAAACCACAAGCACGGACAGCTTCTAGTACACGCAGCACACCTGTGGCATCTACGTCAGCTGTGAATTCGGGTGAGTCAAAACTGACCTGCACATGGCTCTGAGCTGCAAGGTTGTAAATCTCGTCTGGACGAACCGCACCCACCACTTTTACCAATGACATCGAGTCGCTTAGGTCACCAAAATGAAGGTGGAACTGAGGATGTCCTTCCAAATGGGCAATACGCTCGCGATAATCCACGCTACTGCGGCGTATGATGCCATGAACGTCATAACCTTTCTCTATCAAGAATTCCGACAGGTAACTGCCGTCTTGACCTGTAACACCTGTAATCAGTGCCCGTTTCCTATTGTTGACAATTAATAGTTTCTCGCCTAATACCGACTCCAGCAATTCGACCGAACTGCCTGAAATGCCGACTTTACCTGCAAGCCATCTGGAAATGACCGTTTCGTCCTTTCCTATCATGTTGGCAAGTTCCCTTTGAGTGATACCTCTGCGATTCATTATCGTCTTAAGGTTACTGATGATGGTATCGTCTTTCATACACAATTTGAATTATTATAATTTCGACTGCAAAGTTACAATAATAAATCCGAACTTGACATCGTTTTGTCAAACATTTTTCGTACTTGACTATTTTTGTGTCAAGTTTTACCGTCGTATAGGCGCTTTTGATATTCGATAATGACAAACAAATTCTTAATTCGTAGAATTCAAAATCCGAGTGTAAAGTCGAAAAATACGATAAGTATGTAAGATTCTGTCCGATTTAGTTGGTAGATTGCCGTTAATTATGTACTTTTGTCCCATGAATATGAAAACTATGATACGTTCACTCAACGATATAGAGCCAATCAACACGTCGCATGGTGCGGGAAAGAAACGTGTGTTGCTTGCATCGAACGAATCGGGATGCAGCCTTACCCAGATTGCAGTAACAGACCTTGCAGCTGGAGAGGTAGCTACAGCCCATGTTCATCCTGATATGCAGGAAGGCTTTTATGTGCTTGATGGCGAACTCGATGTGACGCTCGACGGAGTACTCCATCATTGCCATAAGGACGACTTTGTGTATGTCAACAAATGCACATCGCATGAGATGCGTGCCTTGACTGACGTGCGCATCATGACGATAGGTTGTGTGGTTGAAGCACAGCGCAATAAGCTCTATCCGATGCTGTTCAAACAAAACCGTAAGACGTTGGTTTGGGGTACAGAGGACTGGACTGTCAGCGCTGTAGAAGGAAGCGAATCTGTTGTAGAAAATGGCACTTGGGCTCGCTATTCATTACCCGATGTCATTAGCCGCAGACCGCAAGAGATACTTGGCAAAGAAGTAGCCCGCCAATACCATAACCAGTTGCCGCTGCTGACAAAGATCATCGATGCCCGTCTTGATCTCAGCATACAAGTACATCCTAATGATGAGATGGCACAACGCGAACACCACAAGATGGGAAAGAGTGAAATGTGGTATGTGCTCGAAGCCAAACCTGGATCATGTCTGTATGCAGGATTTAAGCAGAAAGTGACTCCCGAAGAGTATAAACGTCGAGTTGCCGACGGAACCATAACAGAAGTGCTGGCTCGTCACGAGGTACATGCCGGCGATATCTTCTATTTGCCAGCAGGACGTGTACATGCCATCTGTGGCGGCATCAAATTGGCAGAAGTACAGCAGTCGAGCGATGTCACCTATCGTATTTTTGACTACAATCGTCCAGGATTAGACGGACGTCCACGTGAGTTGCACACCGAATTAGCTGCAAAAGCTATTGACTACGAAGTCTACCCAGAGTATCGTACTGAGCATCAGGAGACGATGGATGAGCGCGACAAGTGTCTTGACACGCCCTATTTCAGCATCCGTATCATAGAAGCATCACAGCCATTCCATCGTAATGTCGTCAAATATGACTCGTTCTTCATTCTGATGAACTTACGAGGCGACTGCAAAATCCGGGTAAGAAGCACCAAAGATGAGGTGCTATTGCCCGAAGGGTCATCATGTCTCATTCCAGCTGCTATCGCCGATTACGATATCATTCCAGAACAAGGAACGACCAAAGTGCTTGAGTCATTCATCAACAATAGGAAGTCTTTCAAGAGTATTATCTCCGACTTCTTGCACTGGACATAATGGATTTTTGGCAAATTATTTTGTCAATTCATGAAAAATGCCTAACTTTGCAGCCGATTTTAAAAGATGATGGTTCGGTAGCTCAGCTGGATAGAGCAACAGCCTTCTAAGCTGTGGGTCTTGGGTTCGAATCCCAACCGAATCACCAAATAAATAAAAGAGCCACGAATGATGATAGTTTGTTTCAATCTTCGAGGCTCTTTTTCTTGTTTAGTTATCAAATGTTTTTAATTAACGATTACAGCAAAAAGCAATTTTGAACTATCTTATTAGCGTTGGGATTGTACGAGATGTCCTGACTCGATGATAAGGGTGCGGTACCATTGGGTGTGTGGGAGTTCCTCGCATAGTGGATAATGGCGAATCACATGGTTTTCATCGTCGAGTTCGATGACGTAGTTGGCGTGTAGTTGTCCGTCTATAATTACTTTATTGGCTGCTAATCTCATTTGTTGCTTTTCTTCTTTACTCTTCGGCTTGGTCCGATTGAGTTGGGTGTGCGTACTGCAGGGGCGGTACGTATTTCAGCTCCTTGTTTATCTTCTTCGATGGTCATCTTACGCAGTTCGTCCGGGTTGATACGTGGCATTATCTTGCGGTCGGTAATAGTTGGAAGTGTGTCTTTTGCCAATGTATCGGTGTCGAGAGTATCTGTCGTGATGGAGTCAGATGAGTAGGCTTGTGAGGTGGTGTGGAATCGGTAGAGGGCGATGTTGCGTACGATTCCAAGGCTTCGCATGCCATTGTTTTGACCTTGTAGCATGAAGAATATGGAGATGTAATTAATCTCTCTGTTGTCAGTATGGAGGTTGAGGTCGTAGTGGCTGGGATAGTTTGACGACCTGACGGAACTGATGATTTTCCCGTTTTTGAAATGGATAGACAAGCATGCTGTGAGTTGCTCGTCGCGGTTATTTTGGTCTTGTCGAATGAAATCGAAGTCAACTCGCATCTGGAAGTGGTCGTTGAGGTGGAAAGACGTGTCGGCTTTGATGGTAAAGGTTTCGCGGTTGAGATAGGGGTTGTCGCGTAACATCATAATTCTAGATCCCGACCATATATCTGCAGTATCGCCGCCAAGAGTGTATGAGGCACGTATTTCGTCGTTTCCACTTTCGAAATGTAGGTTGGCTTCATAGTCTTCGAGACGACGTTTTACATGATCGTATATATCTTTGATGTCGTCGGTGTGGCGGTTGTAGTACACGAGCGAAGAGTCGAACTGTGCTTCTGTGATGCCATGTTTATCGTAAACGGCATCGATATAGATGCGCGATTTGTATCTATCGTCAAATGGTAGGCTTGATGCCATGAATTGAGCGATGTGATAGTCGTAGAGTACTTCTTCCATCTCGCCTTTTGACAGGAGTCCTTCGGGCTTTTGCTCGCAAGAGAATAGGCATAAGAGTAAGCAGAGAATGCTTCCTCTGATTCCAACCGAAAGGGGTAAGTGGTGTTGTACGCTACGTTGCATAGGGTTAGGAGTTTTCTTCTGCGTCTTCTGTTCCTTCGCTTATTGTCTGATGTTCGGTCTCTTCTTCTTTATTGTTTTTTCCACTCATACATTTGCTAAAGGTTTGGCGGTAGAAGATGATGAGTGCGACGACTCCACAGCTGATGCTAGCATCTGCGAAGTTGAATACAGGGCTGAAGAACACGCAATGTTCGTGGGCATTGGGCAGGAAAGGAACGTCGTTGAGCCAATCCCATCCTGGCATGTTCCATTCGATGAGTGGAAAGTAGAACATGTCGACCACCCGCCCTTCAAGTATGTCGCCATAGCCTTCACCCCAGGGTACGAGTCGTGCTACGTCGACATGAGTGGATTGGGTGAAGATTTCGCCATAGAGGATGCAGTCGAATATGTTGCCAAGTGCTCCTGCAGTAATCATCGACAGGCAGATGATGAATCCTGTCTGGAATCCGCGTCGGGTGAGTCGCATGATGAACCATAGGAGTAGCGAAACGGTAATGATGCGGAAGAGAGTGAGTAGGATTTTGCTTCCGAACGACATTCCGAACGCCATTCCGTTGTTTTCGACGAATGCAATCTGGAACCAATTGGTGATGGTGATATGCTCGCCCAAAGCCATATTGGTCTTCACCTCTATCTTGATAATCTGGTCGATAATGATGACCAGCAGGATGATGGCTATACTGATGATTACTTGCTTCTTGTTCACGCCTTTATTACCTTTATCTTTGCTTTGAAATCGTCGAAGTCGAAGAGTTCACCATCGTTGTCGTTGATGTCGATGCTGTTGGCAAGTACCTGTGAAGCAATGTTCTGCTTGAAATTGTCGAGCACGGCCTGTACCTCTGGAGTTTCGGATATCTGCACGGTGATGCGGTCGGTGATTTCAAATCCTTGCGACTTACGCAGGTTCTGAATCTGCTTAATCAGCTTACGGGCATTACCTTCGACTTTCAGTTCAGGTGTGATGGTGATGTCGAGAGCTACGGTCATAGTGCCTTCGTTGGCTACGCTCCATCCTGGGATGTCTTGTGACATGATGTCCACGTCGGCCAGTTCTACAACGGCTTCTTCACCGCCTGCGTTGAGTGTTACCTGTCCGTTTGTTTCCAGTTCAGCAATCTGTGCTTGAGTCATGTTTGACACAGCATCGGCTACAGCCTTCATCATCTTACCGAACTTCTTGCCCATAACACGGAAGTTACACTTTACGTTCTTTACGAGCATAGCACCGTCCATCAGTTGCAGTTCCTTCACGTTGACTTCCTTAGTAATGATGGATGCCATGCGTTCGATGCGTGCACTGAGTTGTGGGTCGGTATCAGGAATGGCAATTGCCTGAAGAGCTTGGATAACAGGTATCTTTACTTTCTTACGAATGGAGAGTCCCATTGAGGTGACATCCATTGCTGCCTGCATTGCTTCGTTGAGTTCGCTGTCGATATAGTCTTCGTGATAGGTTGGGAACTGAGCGAGATGAACGCTTGTAGAGGTGTCCTTTCCTGTTGCTTCATTGAGGTCGCGGAAGAGCTGGTCGGCATAGAATGGTGCGATTGGTGCGATGAGTCGGCTGAGGGTGTCCAGACAAGTGTAAAGTGTTTGGTAAGCCGAGAGCTTGTCTGCAGTCATATCGCCTGCCCAGAAGCGTGCTTTGTTGAGTCGGATGTACCAGTTACTGAGGAAGTCGATAACGAATCGCTGGATGAGTCGTCCTGCTGGGGTTGGGTCGAAGTCATCAAGATAGGTCTGAACGCTCTTCACCAATGTGTTTAGTTCTGAGAGTAACCAGCGGTCGAAGTCTGGACGATCTTTGTAGGCGATGTCTGCCTCACGGTATTCGAAGCCATCTACGTTGGCATACATGGCAAAGAACGAGTATGCTTGCTGCAGTTTGATGAAGAACGAACTGGTCACTTCTTTTACACCCTCAGGGTCGAATGAGAGGTTGTCCCAAGGCGATGAATTGGTAATCATATACCAACGCACAGCATCTGCTCCATAGGTGCCGATGCATTCGAACGGATTGATGACATTGCCTAGACGTTTTGACATCTTGATGCCGTTCTTGTCGAGCACAAGTCCGTTTGAGATGACGGTCTTGAAGGCAACAGAGTCGAACGCCATCGTTCCGATTGCGTGGAGGGTGAAGAACCATCCGCGAGTCTGATCCACTCCCTCAGCAATGAAGTCTGCTGGGAATGCTTTGCCTTCGTCGATGAGCTCGCGGTTCTCGAATGGATAGTGTACCTGTGCATAAGGCATCGCTCCGGAGTCGAACCACACGTCGATGAGGTCGAGTTCGCGTGTCAGTACGTTGCCATCCTTGCTTATCAGCTTTATATCGTCAACATACGGACGGTGGAGGTCTATCTTGTCGTAGTTAGCCTGGCTCATATCGCCAGGCACGAATCCTTTCTGCTTCAGTGGATTAGCGGTCATGACACCTGCTGCGACAGCTTTCTCGATTTCGTTATAAAGTTCTTCTACTGAGCCGATACAGATTTCCTCTCTTGTGTCGCGATTGCGCCAAATAGGAAGCGGTGTGCCCCAATAGCGCGAACGTGATAGGTTCCAGTCGTTGAGGTTCTCAAGCCATTTGCCGAAACGTCCTGTACCTGTAGATTCCGGTTTCCATTTGATGGTCTGGTTGAGTTCGAACATGCGGTCTTTCTTGGCGGTCGATTTGATGAACCATGAGTCGAGAGGGTAGTAGAGGACGGGTTTATCGGTACGCCAGCAATGAGGATAGTTGTGAACATGTTTCTCAATCTTGAAGGCTGTACCTTCTTCTTTCATCTCGAGACACAGCACCACGTTGAGGTCCATATCCTTATTGGCAGCCTTCTCATCATACTTGCCTCCCTGGTTGTATTTTGGGTCGTAAGCATTTTTCACAAAGTCGCCCGAATGCTTCCAATAACTTTCGTTCACACAGGTGTTGACGAACTCCTCGTTCATGTCTGCCTTCACGAAATACTTACCTGTAAAGTCGACCATTGGGCGGGTGTCGCCTGCCTTGTCGATGACGAAGAGGGCGGGAACGCCTGCATCTTTTGCTACCTTAGCATCATCTGCACCGAAGGTTGGCGCAATATGTACGATACCGGTACCGTCTTCTGTGGTTACATAGTCGCCTGGGATGACACGGAATGCATCAGCACTCTTATCCACGACCTTGTTATCTTCGAGCGTGCAGGGTTTTACCCATGGGAAGAGCTGCTCATATTGGATGCCGAGCAGGTCTGTACCTTTTCCGCGCCAGAGTATTTCAAGTTCTTCTCCTTCTTCTGCTTGGAAGTAGGCAGAAAGACGTGCCTCTGCCAAGACGTAAATGGCTTCCTCTCCACTATAAGGGTTCTTTCCCTTCACAGCAACGTAGTCTATCTTCGGACCTACACAAAGAGCTGTGTTTGAAGGCAACGTCCATGGAGTGGTTGTCCATGCGAGAATGTAAATTGGTAGTTGAGAGTTTAGCGTTGCGAAATTAGCGTTGAGAGAACTCTTTTTTACGGTAAACTGTGCCGTAACCGTTGTGTCCTTCACGTCGCGATAGCAACCTGGCTGGTTCAATTCGTGACTGGAGAGACCGGTTCCTGCAGCAGGAGAGTAGGGCTGGATAGTATAGCCTTTATAGAGCAGTCCCTTGTCGTACAGACGTTTCAGCAGGTACCAGAGTGTCTCGATGTATTTGTTATCGTAGGTGATATATGGATGTTCGAGGTCAACCCAATAGCCCATCTTGTCTGTGAGTTCTGTCCACTCGTTGGTGTACATCATCACATTCTCGCGACAAGCACGATTGTAGTCGTCCACGCTGATTTTCTTTCCGATATCTTCTTTGGTGATACCTAAACTCTTCTCTACACTCAACTCAACAGGTAGTCCGTGAGTGTCCCATCCTGCTTTACGCTTCACTTGAAAGCCCTGCATGGTCTTGTAACGCAGGAAGGTATCTTTGATGGTACGTCCCATCACGTGGTGAATGCCTGGATGTCCGTTTGCTGAAGGAGGTCCTTCGAAGAATATGAATTCAGGATGACCTTCGCGTTCTGATATACTTTTGTGGAACACGTCTTCTGCGTTCCATTTTTCCAATACTTCTTGATTAACTTTTGATAAATCGAGCTTCGACTGCTCTTTGAATTTTGACATATCAGTTTTTGTTATTATTTGCGTTGAGGGAGAGCGTTGTTCGCTTAAATCAACTTTATGTTTCCAAGTTTCTGGGTCTTTCTACAGTAGTGGCATTGAACCAATCCCTTTAGTTTATCAACTTCGAAATAAGTCTTCATAGGTTCGTTGTTGGTGATGCATACAGGGTTGGCACACTTAACGAGATTGATGAGTGTGTCGGGTAGGGCTATCTCGCGCTTTTCTACCACTTCATAGTCACGAATGACTGTCAGACGCATATTCGGACATACAACAGCCAGACGGCTGAGGTCCTGATCGGTGAAGAACTTACCTGATACCTTCACCAATCCTTTCTTACCCATCTTACTACTCTCGAGGTTATTTCCTATGGTGACTGGTTCCTCACACTTGTCAAGCTCCAACAACTTTACGATGGTGAACAACTTGTCGGTTGGTATGTGGTCAATCACAGAGCCGTTTTGTAAGGCGGCTACCAGTAAATCCTTATTTTTCATTTCTGATATCATCTAAAGTTATACCTAATACATCACATATCAAAGCCTGACGGGCATAAAGTCCGTTTTGTGCCTGTTGGAAGTAGTATGCGTGTGGAGAGTCGTCAACATCATACTCAATCTCATTCACACGAGGTAGTGGGTGAAGTATCTTCATGTTCTCACGACATTTGCCCAGCATGTCGGCACGAAGGATATAAGCGTCCTTCACGCGTTCGTATTCCATCAAGTCCGTGAATCGTTCACGCTGTACTCGCGTCATATAGAGGATGTCTGCGTCAGCTATCGTGTCTTCAGTGAAGTCCTGCTGCTCAATATACTTGATGTGTTTTGCCTTGCAGTATTCCTTATACTCTTCTGGCATTTCCAGTTCTTTAGGAGCAATGAAGTGGAAGGTGGGGTTGTAGGGACGCATAGACATCAAAAGCGAGTGTACGGTACGTCCGTATTTCAGGTCGCCCACCATATAGATGTTCAAGTTCTCTAATGTCCCCTGTGTCTTATAGATGCTGTAGAGGTCGAGCATCGTCTGCGAAGGATGCAGGTTGCTACCGTCGCCAGCATTGATGATAGGTATGTCTGTCACTTCGCTTGCATAGAGGGCTGCACCCTCAAGTTTGTGGCGCATTACAATCACGTCGGCATAGTTCGACACCATCTTGATTGTGTCTTTCAGCGTCTCACCTTTTGACGAACTTGTCACTTTCGGGTCAGTAAAACCGATAACCCTTGCACCTAGACGATTGGCAGCAGTCTCAAACGAAAGACGTGTACGGGTTGAAGGCTCGAAGAACAGGGTTGCAACCACTTTACCGTGAAGAATTGTGCGGTTGGGCTGGCGCTCAAATTCCTGAGCCATATCAAGCAGGTACTGAATCTTTTCCTTCGAATAATCTGCAATTGATACGATACTTCTGTTTTCCATTCTCAGTCTCTTTTTTCTAAATTCGTGCAAAGTTACGAAATAATTATCAATTAGCATTGACCATTTGAGGTTTTTTTATAGAAAAAGGAGTTGAAGTGTAGTCGAACTACCTCTTTAACTCCTTTTTAACTTCCATTTTGACATTCTGCCTGAAAGCAGGCTTCACTTACTCTTCCTCCAAGAATGATGATATGTCGAATGTCATCACTTCGTGTATGTTTTTATTGTGTTTTTCGAAAAATGGACGGATAGAGTTGACAAAAGTGTTGCGCAGTCGGGCTTCTGCTGGAGTGATGAGCGAGTCGGGTATGCTGACAGGATAGACGCGATGCTGCTTATGTCCGGACATAACGGGTCGGGTTACGAAATAGAGCGAGTAGTTGCAGTCGGTCATGCGGACCGTCGAGTCTTTCTCCAACTCCATCTTTACGAGCATACCTCCATAGGTGTGTTCCTGCGATTGATTGGATACGAAGTTGCCGAGCGAGTAGGCTACCACATGCTTGTCGCCATTTGCGTCTTCACGTACTTCTACAGGTTCTACTACGTGTGGATGCCCCCCGATCACATGTGTTACCCCCTGACGTAGCAACCAGTCGGCCAATGTGACTTGGCTGGCAACAGGAGTGAGGGTGTATTCTACTCCCCAATGCATGAATGCGATGATAGCATCGGGTTTCATCGCTTTGGCTGCTCGGATATCCTTGCGAATCTGGACGGTATCTATCTGGTTGATGATGTTGGGTTTTGGTACTGGTATGCCGTTGGTGCCGTAGGTGTAGTTAAGGAGCACGATGCGGAATCCGTTCTTCTCCAGCAAGTATGGGTATTGTTTCTGACGTTCTTCTTCATTGACGTACGAGCCGATATGGGGGATGTGGAGCGAATCCATCATCATGATGGTGCGTTCGATGCCTTTCTTTCCTTTATCGCATGAGTGATTATTGGCTGTGAGCATGATGTCGAATCCTGCTTTCTGGCAATCTCTCAGGAATTCATCGGGAGCGCTGAAGGTTGGGTAGCCGGTATAAGGCTTCTCGGCCAAGGTGGTCTCGAAGTTCACGATGGCTACATCAGCTTCTGATATCTCGTCTTTCATGAAACGGAAACACTCGGTATAGTCGTATGTTCCGTCAGCTTGTAGAGCACCCTTAATCTGCGGACCGTGTTGCATGAGATCGCCTGCAAACAGCAGTGAGATGTGTTGTGTCTGTGGTTCTTCGACGATTAAGCTGTCAGCTTCGCTACCTGTTGTCTGCGAGTTGGCTGTGCAGGAAAGCAGCATGAGCAAAGTGAAAAGTGAATAATGAAAAGTAAATAATGAAGTTTTCATATCTATTTTTGTTTTACGATAAATTCTCCGTTGCGGGTTACTCCTTCAAGCGAGATGTCGTAGTAGATGCACTCGCTGCTATTGTAGAACTCAATATAGGCTTGACCTGTTTTGTCAGTCGTGACCGACGGGTTCCAATAGAGGGTATGTCGGTGGTCTTTTTGGTCGGGTAGGGGACGATGGCTGTAATCGGGTTGATAGAACTCGGCAGGGCGGTTAAATCCCTGAAGATTGATGACACGGCCTGTGCGGATGTATTTATCGCCTGTTTCGAGATTGATATAAGCGGATAGTCCGCCAGTATGCTGTGTCTCTTTGAACCCATCGAGATGATCCAACTCGTAGGCAGATGGGCGGCGTGAGTTGTCGGTGACGATATGAATGGCTTTGAGACGTTGCAGATTCATGTAAGAGTTCCTAAGTGCATCATCTCCACCCTTAATGGAGTCTTCGTCTTGCCAGTCATAAGTGATATAGCGCTTCTCCTTATTGACTTTGCTACGCGGGTTCTGATGCTGCATGTAGTCGAAGATAGCATGCTCATAGAATGCAAGGCGGAATTCATCGTTGTCGAACTTCCACTGTTTGGGATGATAGCCCATATCGGTGAGGTCGTTGAAGAAGTCATAAAAATCAAGACGCTGTACGGGCAGGTCTTTGCGATGACGGGCGTGAGCACGGTCGGCACGGATTTGTACTTCGGGAATCCACTCGGAGGCATAGATGTCCTTACAATATTCTTCCCATGTGAGGTGCTGGTCGGGCATGATGAAAGGTTTGTTTACCTCGTACCAACTCAATTCTTTCACGCTGTTAGGATAGTAGTACTCGCGGCGAATGAGCAACATGATGTCATGGTCGACATAATCCCTTTGCTGGTTGTCGGCTAGGATGCGATCGCTGGCAGGTATCTTGTTATTTGGGACAAAATACTCATGTCCGTTGAATGTGTGGATTTCGCCTTTATTCTTTTTCTTGTCGAACAGGGCACGGAACACCAGCTGGGCATTGCCGTAGAAGGGTTGATATACAACCCGAAACTGTCCGTTCGCATCGATTTGTATTTCTCCTTGTTGACCGCCTTTGCCTGTATCCGTCATTTCGGGATAGAGAATCTGTGCTGTGAGAGTGATGGTGCCACGATTTTTCTTGAAGACAACACGGTTGAGCCAGTTCTCCAGTACGTATGATTGCCCATAAATGTACATCTTGCGTTCAGGCTCGTAGTCGTATTCAGCACGTTTGAAGCCTGCAATCTCGCTCCAGTCATATCGTCGCCATCCTTGAATCATGAGTAGCAGGTCGAGGTCTGCCCGATGTTGCTCGTCGTTTGCCTCGAAATAATAGTGTGGGTTCTCTACATATCCGCGTACATCGCTTTCGAGCAGCATATTTGTAAGCATGTTGCCTGTGTTGAAAGTAGGGTCGAGTTGCAATCGGTCGCGTACCGATACCGAAACCTGTTGTTCCTTGATAGGGATGCCTCGATGGTCGGTGATGAGGATGGGTATTTTGACTTTTTCGTAAGGTCGCAACATGTGTGTCGTATCATCGTTTACAAATGCTTTTGCTGTCAGTTCCTTCAAGTTGTTCACGAAGAACAGACGGTCGGCATACACGTTGCCGTCGATATCGAACACGGTTGCTTGGTTCACACCACAGGGAAGGTCTTCCAACCATGATGCCACGATTCCGTCCTCTCCTACGGGTTCACACATCACTTTCTTGCCTGCACTGGTAATAGACACATAGAGTTGTTTGGGTGCGACAAAGGTCTGACTGATTTGAATCTCAACCGCTTCGTCGTCCATTTCTACTTGCATGCTGACTCCTTCCGATTCCACCTCAGGCAGGTCGAAGTCGTAGTGCAGCTTGTTGTGCATCATTCGTACTTTATAATGGCACGAATCCTTAAACACATATTCCATCACGCCGCGTCCCATGCGACTTGGGGGCAGACTGGCTATGATAGAGTCGTTCATCATCAGTACCCCTTCCACATCGATACGTTGTTTCTGCTCGTTCACTGTTTCCCATCCTATGCGTATAGGGTGCCCAGCTACGATATGTCCGCTCTCAGGATAGAAGTGAGCATTGAGTTTGGGTTCAAGATACCTGCGTTCGTAGTCGCCAAGCGTTACCTTCGGCGGCATGAGTTTGGTTTGGTAGGCAGCATCGACGGCTGGTTTCTGATACACGGGAACAACGCGTGAGAATAGGTCCAGATAGTTGCGGTTTTGTTTCTGTATGTCTTCCTCTCCACCCAACAGGTGTTCGTTCATGTAGTCCGATAGGATTTGCTCGGAGATATATCCGTAGCTGAGCATCCATTTCGTATAAGCTCTCACTTCGTAGTAACCAGGAAAAGCCATGTCGGAGAGGGCGAATTGTCCGTGTGCATTCCCGTCCTCGTCCACAATCAGTTTCTGTCGTTCCATCAAGTATCCTTGTTCGTTCAGCAGTTCAACATACAGAATACGACTCTGTGGTTTAGGCTCGTATGTGTCGGCAGAGATGACATACGCCTTATACCATATCGTATCGCCCACGAAGTAGCAGTTGTTGTCCAGATGCAAGTACACCTTCTCTTGAGCGGGAATCGTTTGGCTAAACAAACTGTCTGGCACAATCGGAATTGCTTGCAAAGCTGAGGTGAAGAACCACAGCTGCAGAAATAAAATATGTAACCAGCATCTTTTCATTTTAAATTCTTGAACTCTTAAACCTTTCAACTTTCAACTTTCAACTCTCAACTCTCAACTCTTAGCTCTACAGCTCTACAGCTCTACAGTTCTACAGCTCTAAACTCTACAGCTCTTAGCTCTACAGCTCTTAGCTCTACAGCTCTTAGCTCTACAGCTCTTAGCTCTACAGCTCTACAGTTCTACAGCTCTTAGCTCTAACCTCAGGGTATTCAACATCCGTTAGGAACAACGCATTCCCAGGCATGCTACTACCAGCTGCACAGCGGTCTTTCTTTTCGATGACCTTGCAGAACTCCTCTATCGTCATCGCACCACGTCCCACTTCAATCAGCGTACCCACGATGGCACGTACCATATTCCGCAGAAAACGGTCGGCTTTGATGGTGAACACACCTCCGTCCTTCGTCTGTTCCCATCGGGCATACATGATACGGCAGTTGTTCGTCTTCGTGTCTGTATGCAGTTTCGAGAAACTTGTGAAGTCGGTATAGTCGAACAGATGGGCAGCCGCTTCGTTCATCTTCTCGTAATCCAATTCAAACGGACAGCGATACGAGTAATGGCGGTTGAATGGATCTTTCCTGTTGTTGACAAAATACTGATACGTACGAGCTGTAGCACTGAAGCGTGCATGTGCATCTGGCTTTACTGCTACGATTCTATCGATTGCGATGTCCTTTGGCAACAGTTTGTTGAGCCTACGTGTCAGCTCTGTGGGTGAGGGTAGGGGTGTAGCTATGTCGAAATGAGCCACCATCAGCCTTGCATTCACACCTGTGTCTGTACGTCCTGCGCCAATCACCTCTACGTCCTGACGCAACAAGGTGGACAAACCTCGCATGAGTTCTGCCTGCACCGAATTGGCGTTCGGTTGAACCTGCCAACCGTGATAGTTCGTTCCGTCGTATGATAAATAAATGAAGTAGCGCATAATTATCTTACAGTTAGATGAAAACAAGCCTGAAGCCGTTCGTACTTTACATAGCACAGCCCCTCTGCCTTCAGGTCGAACAACACCTCTGCCAACACTTTCTTCAGGTTGTCATCATAGCGTGTAGGGGAGTTGCCCTTCAACGGCATGAAGCGGTTGTAGGTGATGTCGATGGTCGTTCCGTAGCAATGACACGAGTTCGTCACCGAGTTCACGTTACCCTGCTGCAACCGTTCTACGTCGTGACCCGTACGCAGCACAGAAGTCACAACTGGTAAGTGCAGATCGTAACCCTTCGAATGGAGCGAATCCACGAAGTTGATGCCGATGGTGTTGAGTAGCAACTGAGCTTTCGGAACCAGATAAGGCATCGAGTGCGTCAGGTCCTCTACTATATAATAAGGTGAGGAAGCGATATAAGTCAATCGTCCCTGTCCCACCAGCTCCATCACCCGCTCACGCGTCTCAGCAGGCTTGATACCATTCCGTTCAGCTGCAACAAGTTGAGTCGCATTACTGTCGTTGAAACACTCAGGATAACTCCACACCTTACGCGAGAAGAACACACCGTTTGCACTATCGTCCACCTCAAGCTGCTCACCCAAGATCGGGAAACTGTCATCTTGTGACAGAGGAAATCGGTTCTCCTCTTCCTCTTCCTCTTCCTCAAATTGCGCTCCTAAGACAGGGGAGCTGTCACTTTGTGACTGAGGAGTTTGTTTCTCTGCTGTAGATGTGTCCGTAAAAGGAGCGGCCTTTTCCAAAGGGCTGAGGCTCCACAAGTGACTGATGCCAGCCAAAGCAGCCACCACGACAGCGAAGAACAGATAGAACTTCCACTTGCTATATTTCCGTTTCGTTTTCTCCACTATATGAAATTTTGTGCGAAGTTACGAAAAAAATATGAAATACCTATTTTTATTTACTATTTTACAATTTACTATTTACGATTTATTTACTATTTGGTTTATTTTTCGATTTCCTACAGCTCTTAGCTCTTAGTTCTACAGCTCTTAGTTCTACAGCTCTTAGCACTACAGCTCTTAGCACTACAGCTCTTAGCACTACAGCTCTTAGCACTACAGCTCTTAGCACTACAGCTCTTAGCTCTTTTCACGGATTCTCTTCAATAATATCAGGATTCGCTTCGTGAACTTTGAAAAAGTTGAAAAATTGAAAACTTGAAATCTTTGCTCCCCTTAAAGGGGGCTGGGGGTCTGTTTTTTCAAAATGTTCATACTGCTGCAAGAATATATTACTGATGGGTGTTGTGAGAATGTGACTTGTGCGGAATATTTTCCCGATGATTGGTGTTAAAACAGAATAATTCCCTTAGTTTTTAAATAGATTTGGAAAAAGCGTCATAAGAATCGTAACTTTGCAAAAAATTTTGGGATTTATGAATGGTTCTACAATTGCAATAAATCACCCGTTTACGGAGCACGACCCTTATGGGTCTTTGTCAATGCCTGTCTATCACACTGCAGCTTACGAGTTTGCGTCTGCCAGCGAGATGGCTGCTGCTTTTACTGGTAAGAGTTCAGCTCCGAGCTACAGCCGTGTTACCAATCCTACTGTTACATATTTTGAAAATAAGGTGAAAGCGATTACCGGTGCTACAAACGTTTTTGCGTTTAACAGCGGTATGGCTGCTATCAGCAACATTCTGTTTGCTTTGGGGGGTAATGGAAAGACGATTATCACGTCTCCACATCTTTTCGGTAACACATTTGCGCTCATCACTGGTACACTTGCGCGTTTTGGAATAAAGAATAAGTTGGTGGATTTCACGGATATAGATAGTGTCCGTGAAGCTACTGCAGATAAGGGAAACTGCTGTATTTTTCTTGAGATCATCACCAATCCTCAGCAGGAAGTAGCTGACCTGCGTGCCATCGCTGAGATAGCTCACGAACGCCACATTCCGCTTGTTGCTGACACTACGATGATTCCGTTTACAGAGTTCAGTGCGAAGGATTTGGGTGTGGATGTTGAGGTGGTTTCTTCTACGAAAATCATCACTGGTGGAGCGACCTCGCTGGGAGGATTGGTTATCGATTATGGCAGGTATCGACAGGTGGAACCTCGTATTCGCAGTGAGTTGCTTTACAACCTCGGAGCTTACATGACTCCTCATGCAGCGTACATGCAGTCGTTGGGGTTGGAGACGCTTTCTGCCCGCTATGGGGTTCAAGCTGACCATGCTTTGCAGTTGGCGAGAAAACTGAAAACACTTCCTTCCATCAAGAAAGTGACTTATCTGGGCTTGGAGGACAATCCGAACTATCAGTTGGCACGCAGTCTTTTCGGCAAGACAAGCGGTGCGCTCATCACCTTCGACTTAGATGACGAGGATGCTTGTTTCAGGGCAATCGACCGACTGAAAGTGGTGCGTCGAGCAACAAATATCTACGACAATAAATCGCTTGCCATTCATCCATATTCTACGATATTTGGGAATTTCTCTCCAGAGCAGAAGGCCAGTATGGATGTGCTTCCTACAACCATTCGGTTGAGTGTGGGGCTGGAGGATGTGGATGATGTGTTTGAGGATGTCAAACAGGCAGTTGAAGACTAAAAGAAACGTTTAATAGTAATTACCTTAAAATCACAGAAAAGATGGCAAAAATCATTGTAAACGGAGAGAATCAGGACGTACAGCTCCCTCTCACAGTAGCACAGCTAATCAAGCAGAACAAGGTGACTCAACCCGAAATGGTAAGCGTTCAAGTGAACGAAGAATTCATCGAGCAAGCTGACTTTGAGACCAAACAACTCGAGGACGGTGATTTCGTTGACTTCCTATACTTTATGGGGGGAGGAGGGACCCCCAGCCCTCCTTAGGGGGAGAGGAAAGGTTCAAAGTTCATTTTTTCAATTATTTAGTTAGAGTTCAATAGTATAAGGTTTAATCAGATTGAAAACAAGAAATAAAAAGAAACTTATTATGTATGATTTTACAGAAGACGACTTGATTCGCTACTCTCGTCACATTCTGCTACAGGATGTGGGAGTTGAGGGTCAGGAAAAGATACGCGAAGCCAGAGTGCTGGTGGTAGGTGCAGGTGGATTGGGTGCTCCTGTTGCGCTCTATCTTGCTGCAGCAGGCATCGGTACGATAGGTATCATCGACGGAGATGTGGTCGATTTGAGCAATCTTCAGCGTCAGGTGATTCATTTCACCAAGGATGTTGGGATTGCAAAGGTGGAATCGGCAAAGGAGAAGATGATTGCCATCAATCCTACCATCACGGTCAATACCTACAAGGATTTGTTGATGGCTGATAATGCGTTGGATCTCGTCAAGGAATACGACTTCATCGTTGACGGAACCGACAATTTCCCTGTCAAGTTTCTCATCAATGATGCATGTGTAATGGCAGGAAAGCCTTTCAGTCATGGAGGCATCTTACGTTTCGAGGGGCAGACCTTCACTCATGTGCCAGGCAGCAGTTGCTATCGCTGCATGTTTAATGCTCCACCTCCACCAAACCTTGTTCCTACCTGTTCGCAAGCAGGGGTGCTCGGTGCTATTGCTGGCATGTTGGGAACGATTCAGGCTGCAGAAACTCTGAAGTATTTCACAGGGGTAGGGGAGTTGCTTACCAACCGATTGCTTACCTTCAATGCCAAAACGATGGACTTCCGTAAGGTGAATATCCGAAAACGTACGAATTGTCCGCTTTGTGGTGAGCATCCGACAGTTACAGAACTCATCGACTACGAACAAGGAACATGTGAACTCAAACAGAAGAAATAAGTATGGCAGATCAAAAGAAACTATCGCTCATTGCTTTCAGCGGCGACTTTGATAAACTTACAGCTGTTTTCACGCTTGCAACGGGTGCAGCGGCAGTTGGATATGAAGTAAACATCTTCTTTACCTTCTGGGGACTGGATGCAATCAAACAAAAGAGGGGTCGTTCGTTCATCGGCGGCGGATGGCTCACCAAGCTGTTCGGCTTCATGATGGGAGGTCTTTCTGTGGCTCCAAATAGCAAATTCAACTTCTTTGGAATCGGCCCGAAAATATTCCGCCATTTGATGAAGAAGAACAACGTAGCTACACTTGAGGAACTGGTTGATGCAGCCAACCTGCTGGGAGTCAATCTTTATGCCTGCGAAATGGCTATGCATGTGCTAGGCTTGGAAAAGAAAAACTTTATCCACGAAGTGAAGGATGTGCTGGGAGTCGCTACGTTCCTCGAAATATCCGAAGGTGGTCGTACACTATTTATTTAATTTGTAAATCCATAAATTGTATATCAAAATGGCAACACACACACTTGACATAACGAAAGAGCATTGTCCTATGACCTTTGTCAAGACAAAACTCAAACTGGCACAAATCGCAGAAGGAGACATCCTTGAGGTGCTTCTCACAGATGGCGAACCGCTCAACAACGTGCCTCGTTCAGCTACAGAACAGGGATTCGAAGTGCTGTCGATAGAACATGTTGACGGGAACGTTCATAAAGTAACCATCAAAAAATAACGTTTTCAACAATTCTGCGTATGGCAATCACTATTGACCCCGAAGCATATCTGTCGCTGCTTTCTCAGGCAGAGAACGACGCTCCCATCGAGTCATGCGGATACCTGCTTGGTCCTGATGCTCAACATGTCACAGAGAACTATCCGATGACCAACGTCGACCACAGTGCCGAACACTTTTCTTTCGATCCAAAAGAACAGTTCAGTGCGGTGAAATACGCACGAAGCCATCAGCTACAGATTGTCGGCAATTGGCACAGTCACCCAGCTTCGCCATCACGTCCGTCTGAAGAAGACAAGCGTTTGGCACTCGATCCGAATATTCTCTATTTCATCCTCTCGTTGGCTGACGAACAGCCTGTACTGAATGCTTTCAGGATTCAAGACGGAGAGGTGGTCGAACGATATCGTATCGTTTAAATGCTTAGAGTTCAAAGCCCCCCAGCCCCCTTAGGGGGAGAAAAGGTTCAAAGTTCAAGATTCAATTTTCCAACTTCAATTTTTCAACTTTTCAATTTTTAATAGAATAATCGTTTAATTCATTAATAACACAAATCATTATGTCAGACAACAACATTCAGCGTAGTATCACTACCGCAACCGCTCGAAAATTAGCCAACACGACAAAGAGCGCCCCACAGATGGGTGCCATCACTCCGCGACTTCTGCTCAAACTCCTTCCTTGGACACAGGTGGAGAGCGGCACTTATCGTGTAAACCGTACAAAGGTAGAGTTGAAGAAGGACGAACGCATAGCTATTCAGTATCTGAATGGTGAGCCTGTTCTCACTTCCGACAACCTTACAGAAATTCCACTCTTCCAGACAATCGACCGCAAAATCGTCGACCAGCTGGCAAAGAACTTCAAACCCGTGAAAATCGGACGTGGTAAGAACCTTGTGACCCAGGGAAAAGACAAGAAACGATTCTTCATCGTAGCAAGCGGACAATCCGAGGTTGTCAGCATCGGCGAACACGGAGAGGAACTGCGTATTGCTCAGCTGAGCGGAGGCGAACACTTCGGAGAGGCTGATCTGCTCAGCGCAGAAGACTCAACGGTAAGTGTACGTGCCCTGACTGACTCTACGTTCTTTGTGCTCGACACGCCTGCACTCGTTAGCATCATCAAGAAAAACCCGACCTTGAGTGCCGAATTCAACAACGCAGTAGAAAAACAGCTGCGCATCAAGGCTACAGTCAACGAGCATGGCGAGAAACACATCGACCTCGTAAGTGGTCATGAGGAAGATAATGTGATTCCTGAGACCTATATCGACTACGAGGAGAATCCCAGAGAGTACAGCCTCAACACCCTGCAGACCGTTGTACGTGTTCACACTCGTGTGAGCGACCTCTATAATGCACCATTCAACCAGTTGGAGCAGCAGTTGCGCCTCTCTATCGAGAGCATCAAGGAACGTCAGGAATGGGAACTCATCAACAACACCAAGTTCGGATTGTTGGCTCAAGCCAATCCTGCCTATAAGATTTCGGCACGTTACGGCTCGCCGACTCCCGACGACCTCGACGAACTGCTCTCGTTAGTGTGGAAAGAACCTGCTTTCTTCATCGCTAATCCTCGTACCATCGCTGCTTTCGAACGCGAGTGTACTTGGCGTGGAGTACCTCCTGTTAGCATCGACCTCTTCGGAACGAAGGTAATCACATGGCGTGGAGTACCTATCATCCCGTCCGACAAGGTGGAAATCAAAGGTCAGTATCTGACCAACCGCGGAATCGGTACCACAGAAATCATCCTTGTACGCGTGGGTGAGAAATCACAAGGTGTGATAGGTCTGCATCAGGCAGGCATACCAGGCGAAATCGCACCATCATTGTCAGCCCGACTGATGGGACTCGACCAATACGGAGTCGCAAGCTATCTGCTCACCAAGTATTTCAGCCTTGCTACCCTCACCGATGATGCCATCGCAGTACTTGAAAACGTAGAGGTGGGCTACTACCACGACTATCAGAACCGCAATTCAGTAGAAAAATAAGTAACAACCAATAATGATTGACGATATTTTAATTCCCAATCTGAATGAGCTTGGCCAGCTGCCGCAGTTCTCGTTAAGCGACATCCCAGTCAAAGGCGATGGGGGAGTCTCTTCTGCCGAAGCTGCTGCAACATCGGTTCCCCTTCCGTTCTCAGGCTTCGAGGCTTCCGATTTGGCTGCCTTCCGCGAGGTGGTGAAGAAGTATTTCCCAGAGGAGCTACAAGCCTACAAAGGAGCATCACTGCTCGGAGCCGACGATGTGAAGCCCAATCAGCAGAAATGCCTGTTTGAGGATAGCGGATTCGGAATCGACATCCCCGAGCGAGCCATTCTGAAGAACCTCAGCTACGACGAAGTCGATACCATCAATTCCGACGAGATACGCCGTCAGTTCCCCATTCTCGACCAGAAGGTGAACGGTCACGATTTGATTTGGTTCGACAACGGTGCGACCACACAGAAGCCGCTGCGTGTCATCGAAGGACTTTCGCATTTCTATCGTACCGACTATTCCAACATCCATCGAGGAGCGCACACACTTGCTGCACGCAGCACCGACCAATACGAGGGTGCCCGACGGAAAGTGGCGAAGTTTATCAATAGCCCTGCATCCGAGAACATCGTCTTTGTACGTGGAACCACAGAAGGCATCAATCTCATTGCGCAGACCTTCGGTCGTAAGTTCGTAAACGAAGGCGATAACGTGATAGTATCGACGCTCGACCACCATGCAAATATCGTACCTTGGCAGCTCATCTGCAAAGAGCGAGGAGCCGAATTGCGTGCCATCCCAGTCGACAAGAATGGCGATCTCGTCCTTAGCGAGCTCGAACAACTCATCGACCATCGCACCAAGTTCGTATCCGTAGGACATGTGAACAACACATTCGGAACCATCAACAACGTCGAGTCGATAATAGCCCAAGCACACGCTCACGGCATTCCCGTCATGATTGATGGAGCACAGTCCATAGCTCACACACCTGTAGATGTTCAGAAGCTCGACTGCGACTTCTTCGTCTTCTCCGGACATAAAATCTATGGTCCTTCGGGCATCGGAGTGGTATACGGAAAGAAGCAGTATCTCGAGCAGCTACCACCCTGGCAGGGAGGAGGCAACATGATCAAGGATGTCACCATCGAACACACCGAGTTCAACGCACCACCTGCACGATTCGAGGCTGGAACACCCAACATAGCCGACGCAATCGGTCTGGGCTACGCACTCGACTTCGTACAGAGTGTAGGCATCACCAACATCGAACGCCACGAGCACGATTTGACCGAATATGCACGCTCGCAAATCAGTCTTATCGACGGTATCACCATCATCGGTAATCCACGTCATCGCGTCAGCGTGCTCTCGCTCGACATACCAGGCATACCAGCCCCCGAAGTCGGTCAGCTGCTCGACAAAGAAGGCATTGCCGTCCGTGCAGGACACCACTGTGCCCAGCCAGCCCTACGAGCCTTAGGCTACGAGATGTCAGTACGTCCCACTTTCGCTGTTTACAACACCCGCGAGGAAGTCGACCGACTCGTCATCGCACTCCGGCGAATAGTGAGCAGCAAATAAACTCTCAACAAACAAAGGGTTGTACAATTGTGCAACCCTTTGTTTAACAGGGGGTCTTTCTGCTCTCGCTGCATCCCAGATGTTCCGATTTTCGTTCTTCCATTTTTCCATTTTTTAAAAGTCATTACCTATAGAGATATAGATCGGATAGACTATAGTCAGACTTCGACATGAGTTCGATATGAGTTGATGCCCCCCTCAACCAATAAACGATAAACTTTCGTGATAAATACATAGGTGCGGAGATTAGTGCGCCCTAGGGCCCACTGCAGTACTCCTTAGGGCGCAATCGAGTACGCCCTAAGGAGTACTATAGTATTTTAGCGGACGTACTAAATCTATGGTGAAGTGGGGGAACGGATATATACAATGACGATACTGACTTTGATGGTGAGATATTTAGTCCGCTGATGCAAAAGCAGATGAACTTGTCCGCCTTGGTTTTCTATTTGACTGTGAGAGCGCATCATTGCTCTTGTTCCTATAATTTCGTCCTTTTCGTGTAAAAAATCACTAAGAAGGATTGCTTTTTTTGTATATTGTTAACCATGAATCATCTTTTTTTCGTAACTTCGCATCGATTTCATTCGCACCGATTTACTTGGTTATGATCGTGATGAATCACTAAATACTACTATAATACTACATCAAATCAACCTAGAATTATGCAACGAGTTAGAAAAGTTATTCTTTTTGCAACCTTGATGCTTATCACTGCATCATGGAGCCTTGTGTGGAGTCAGACGAATGACTCGAAACAGGCGATGACTGCCCGATGGGATGTGTACAGGCAGATTGCGGCTCAGGCTATGGATCACTCTCAGTTTGACGCCTTGATGGAGACTGCTCGGCAGGCTACTGCTGAGGATGAGATGGCGGAGTACGACACGAAGCTTTGGGCGGCTTTGAAGTCGCTGATTGCTACGGGTACGACTGCTTCGGGACAGTTTGACTTGACTGCGCTGATTGACGACAATGCTGTCGTGAAGGAGTTCGCGAATACCAAGACGGCGAATGTGTCGCATACGGTCAAGGACCTTCCTGCCGGTCTTTATACGCTGAAGGTGCAGGCGCTCAATCGTCCGAGCGATTACCTGACGGCTAATAATCAGTATGAAGCGGGTCGTGTGTATCAGAAGACAAACATGTATTTCGGTTCGGAGATGCAACCTGTGAAACATATTAACGACGATGCTCGGTTTGTTCAGCTTCGTTCGGGTTCATGGCAACAGGGTGCTGGTCAGCGTGTGATTCCAAGCGACCTAAACGGTGCGAAGGCTGCGTTCGATGCGGGCTTGTACTGGAATGTGATGCGTGTGACGCTCGATGCTGATGCTGACGTGAAGATGGGTGTTCGAATCATCTCTGCATCGGACAACAACTGGATGGTGTGTGGCAAGTTCCGTCTCTACTATGGTGCGCCGAAGGTTGAATTGTCGTTGAAGCAGTCGCAGAAATTCACGCTCACGGAAGATACGTATGCGGATGTGACGACTGACATCAGCATTGCTGCGGGCGAGTGGACTCCGCTGTGTCTGCCGTTCAATATGAATGCCGAGCAGACGTCTGCCGCGTTCAAGCAGGTGTGTGCGATTGGTGGAGTGAGTCTGACGGACGGTAAGTTGGTAGGTCAGTTGGTGCCTGTCAGTGAGATTCAAGCCGGCTTTCCTTATTATGTACAGGTGGATAAGGCAACAACTGTGAAGGCTGATGATGTGTTGGTGCGCGCAGTACGTCCTGACAGCGTTCCTGCCTTGTGGGAAGGGGCTTATTCTGTCGGCAAGTATATGACACGAGGCTATGGAACCACGCTCTATCTGGCTTCGGACCTGAAGTCGAAGGCAAGCACACTGACTTGGGAAGTTGCCGACTATCAGAACATGAGTTTCTCGACCAACTTGGAGAATGCTGCTGCTCGTAGGTTCCTGTCTGAGGTGACCTACACGGAAGCATCGCCTTCGGTCATCAATAATTACTACATCAATCCTCCCGTACGTCGCGACCAACCGAAATCTGTTGTGGTTCCCGTACCGAAGTCCGACCAGACGATTACACTGACGCTGGCTGCCAGCAGCGACTATGATGGAGCAACAACGGCTACATATCCTGCAGGAACGACCATTTGTGAGCTACTGAACCTCATTCCTGCGCGCGATTATTATTATAAGGTGGAAACGGGTGATGGAAATGTGTTGACGAAAGGTCGGTTCCATACCGACGGAACGGTCAGAATGATACGTGCCAGCTCTATCAGCAACATCCGCGACCTTGGTGGATGGACCAATATAGACGGTAACAAGGTAAGGTATGAGAAGTTGTTCCGCGGAAGCGAGTTTAACGGTTCTCAGATACTCAACTCGAACGACCTGAAACTGATTCAGGCATTGGGTATCGGTGCAGAGATAGACTTGCGCAGCCAATAT
>CACZXN010000023.1 GCA_902785075.1 uncultured Bacteroidales bacterium
TTATCTCCCAATCACTATAGAAAAGGAAAGTGTCTATATCAAATAGAGAGTTTATAATATGTCAAGCATTCGAGTTATACAAGGTGACTTTGAAAAGAAACTGAGTGCTTATTGCAAGAAGTATTTCGGATATTGACAGACCTATCAATTCCTATTTATAGAATAACTCATCATTCTATCAGCAAAAGAATTATGAAAAAGGGATTGCTCTTGATGAGTAATCCCTTTTACTTTTGGGTTTTGTCTTATAATGATTCTCTCTTTGAAACTCGCTTGGCTATTTTCTTATTTGTCCATTTCCTCTAATCACCCATTTATAGGTGGTGATTTCTTCAAGAGCCATAGGGCCTCGTGCATGGAGTTTCTGGGTGCTGATACCTATTTCTGCACCTAATCCGAATTGAGCACCATCTGTGAATGATGTGGGTGCGTTGGTGTAAACACATGCTGCATCGACCTGTCGAATGAATTGCTCTGCTCGTTCGGCATTCTCAGTCACAATACTCTCGCTATGTCGTGAGCTGTAATGACGGATGTGAGCGAGTGCTTCGTTGAATGAATTGACGGTCTTGATAGCCATCTTATAGTCGAGAAATTCGGTTCCGAAACTATCTGTGTCTGCATGACAAAGGAGTGGGGCAGGGTAGTTCCCTTCCAGAAGCGTGTATGCAGGTTCGTCTGCATAGATGATTACTTTGCTGTCTGCCAAAGGAGCACAGAGTGCAGGAAGGTCGGGCAGACGTTCTGCATTCATAATCAGACAATCGAGGGCATTACATACACTTACACGACGAGTCTTTGCATTGTTGACAATCGCCTTTCCTTTTTCGAGATCGCCATATTCGTCGAAGTAGCAATGACAGATACCTGCTCCTGTTTCGATAACAGGAACGGTAGCATTTTCGCGTACATATTGAATAAGTCGGCTGCTACCACGAGGAATAACCAAATCGATATACCCATTTGCACGCAGCATCTCTGTAGTCGCTTCGTGAGTAGCTGGGAGGAGGGTTACGCTGTTGGGATTTATGCCGTTTTGTTGAAGTATTACTTTAATCAGTTTTACGATTGCTTGGTTGGAATTATCTGCATCCTTACCGCCTTTGAGAACACATGCATTTCCGCTTTTCAGGCAGAGTGCAGCTACGTCGAAAGTAACATTGGGACGAGCCTCGTAGATGATACCTATCACTCCAAACGGCACGCTGATGCGCGACATATCTAATCCGTTGGGTAAGGTGTAGTGTTTGAGTATGCGCCCAAGGGGTGAGGGTAGGGCAGCCACATGACGAGTATCTGATGCGATACCTTCAAGGCGCTCTGTGGTGAGTTTCAGTCGGTCGTAGAGCGGGTTGTCGGGCGACATAAGTGCCAGATCTTTGGCATTTGCTGCCAAGATATTGTCTGTGTTGGCCAGTATTGCGTCAGCTATGTCGCAGAGTACTTTGTTTATCCTGTTGTCGTCAATTTGTGCAAGTTCGATGCTTGCGTCTTGTGCTTGTTGGAAAAGATTCATAATAATTAATGGGGATTATGGGACTAATGGGACCTATAGGACTTATGGGGCTAATGGGACTTATAGGACTTATGGGGCTTATGGGCACACCTTATTTTATATAAAGATAGTCATAGTGTATGAGTGGCTTCTTGCTGTGTTGCCCAATCACCTTGCGCGCTTCTTCGCTATCGTATGAGGTGCGTCCTACACCTATCTCTTGTCCTTCTGTGTTCTTGATACTGATGATGTCGTCCTTCTCGAACTCTCCTTCTACGGCTGTCACTCCGATAGGGAGCACACTTAAAGCTTTGCTTCCGCAAATAGCTTCTACTGCCTTGTCGTTCAAGGTGATACTACCTTTTGCGAAGTCTCCACTATGAGCAATCCATTTCTTGATGCTCGATACTGTTTGCTTGGCTGGTACGAAGCGAGTGCAGAGGGTAGTTTCAGGTTCCTGTATGAGTTTCACAAGGATGTTGTCGCGTTTTCCGTTAGCGATGATGACTGGGATTCCTTCGTCTGCTACCTTGCGTGCGATGTTGCATTTGGTAATCATTCCTCCGC
The DNA here is from genome assembly GCA_902785075.1 of uncultured Bacteroidales bacterium. Classification (GTDB taxonomy): domain Bacteria; phylum Bacteroidota; class Bacteroidia; order Bacteroidales; family Bacteroidaceae; genus Colivivens. The sequence continues at coordinate 2,063 of CACZXN010000023.1, forward strand.
GTCCAAATCCCGACTTTCCTGTCTGGATATAGTCTTTAAGGTCTGCGTTGGGTTCTACACATCGGATGACTTTACTCTCAGGCAGTTGAGGATTTCCGTCGTAGATTCCGTCGATGTTGCTAAGGATAATCAGCATATCCACATCGAGCATCGTAGCGATAAGTCCACTCAGTTCGTCATTATCGGTAAACATCAGCTCTGTGACAGATACGGTGTCGTTCTCGTTGACGATTGGGATGACTCCATTCTCAAGCATCACCTCCATGCAGTTACGCTGATTGAGGTAATGATGACGAGTGCTGAAGTTCTCTTTCATCGTAAGTACCTGTCCCACAGTGATGTGGTGGTCGCGGAACAGTTCGTAATAGCGGTTGATAAGTTTGGCTTGTCCGATAGCAGAAAAGAGCTGACGCTGTTCAACGGAATCCATGTGGCGTTCTACCGTCAGTTCGCTGCGTCCGCTTGCTACGGCTCCAGAGGAAATCAGTACCACCTGGATGCCTTCACGACGCAATACAGCCACTTGGTCGACCAAAGCAGACATGCGTGTAACATCCAACGTACCGTCGTCTCTGGTCAGCACGTTACTTCCTATCTTGACCGCAACACGTTTCATTTCACAATTCTATTCTTTTCGTCTGGGAATACTACTGCAGGCTTAAACTGCTTAGCCTCTTCGAAGTCCATCAGGGCATACGACATGATGATACATACGTCGCCTGGCAATACCTTACGTGCGGCTGCACCATTCAGGCACACACATCCGCTACCGCGTTCGCCTTTGATGACGTAGGTCTCGAAGCGTTCGCCGTTGTTGTTGTTCACCACTGATACCTTCTCGCCAGCAATGAGGTTGGCTGCCTCCATCAGGTCCTCATCGAGGGTGATGCTACCCATGTAATGCAGGTTAGCCTCTGTGATGGTTGCACAATGTATCTTCGATTTCAGTACTTCTATCAGCATGACTTATACTTGATGTTGTCGATTAATCTAACAGGAATGGCTCCACAGAATACTGTGATACAGCCAACGATGTAGTCGGAGTCGTCCCAAGTGTTCAGGCTCAGGAGCGAGTTGCCATCTACGATTTCGTAGTATTGCACCTCAAGTCCTTCGACTGCGTTGATGGTATCGATGACCCATTGCTTTGTTTCTGCAAGGGTATGATTCTTTGCATAGTTCTGACTGGCAAAGAGTGTCTGCGAGATGGTCAGTGCAATCTTGCGCTCAGCAGGTGAGAGTAGGGTGTTACGGCTTGAAAGCGCCAATCCGTCTTCCTCACGTACAATAGGGCAAGGGCATATCTCCAGCGGGAATTTCTGGTCTTCCACCATACGGCGAATGACTGCAATCTGCTGGAAGTCCTTCTCACCGAAGTATGCACGATCGGGTTCGGTCATCATGAACAGCTTGCTCACCACTTGGCACACACCGTTGAAGTGTCCTGGGCGGAAGCCGCCTTCCATCACCTCGTCGGTAGGCGGATAGCTGAACTGACGCGTGTCGGGTTCAGGATACACCTCTTCTACTGATGGTGCAAAAGCAATCAGTTCCTTGTTGATAAATATTTCGAACACACTCTGCAGCAACTTACAATCGTTTTCGAGCGTGCGAGGATACTTGGCAAGATCGTTCTTGTCGTTAAACTGAGTAGGATTCACAAAGATGCTGACAACCGTCACGTCGTTTTCTGTCAAACTGCGAGTTACCAGCGAAGCATGACCAGCATGGAGGGCACCCATCGTAGGCACTAAACCAACTGATTTGTTAGCAAGGCGCTGAGCTTTCAGCTCTGCCTTCAAGTCCGATATCGTTTGAATTACTTTCATTCTTCTTTTGATTCTAGTCAAAATGTTCTGCAAAGTTAGTAAATTTCTACGATATAGTTGTCAGAAACCCTTAAAATGTTGATACTTCAACATTATTTCTCACAAAAATGCACTCTTTTGAGCATAAATCATCACGAACTAATAAATAATGTGTATCTTTGCAATACAAAACCTAACATTATCAGTCATGAAACAGCTATTATTTGTGCTTACTGCCATCCTATTGGCAACCACAGCTCAGGCAAAGAAGGTGAAGGTAACCATCGACGGAATGGTTTCGCCCTCACAGACAAAATTGTATCTCATCATCAATGAGGACACAGCAAATGCTCAGTTGATTCCCATCAAGGATGCCAAGTTCTCTGTAACCATCAAGGTCGATCGCGATGCATTCATCCGTCTTCACGACTATAAGCAATGGCCCGAACGCAGTCAGTTCATCCTCATTCCTGACAGCAAACACATCACCATCGACTGGGACAGAGGTACCATAAAGGGTTCGGAGAAGTCGCTCGAATTGCAAATGGCTTGTCGTCTCATACGAGATGAAAGTCCTGAGGGGTTTCATGTCGATGTATTCACTGACGACCCTGAAGCCTGGCGTGAAGCCCGCTTGACTGAAGCGTCAATACGTGAAGATATGATGAATAATCAGAGAAGGATAGCCAAAGACATGATTCTCAAAGACAAGGAGAATGCGGCTTGTGCCTGGATTGTCTATTGTTTCCCTGAGGTGATTGAAGGAGAGATAGGAGCGATGCTCGACAACATGCAACCCAAGTGGATGAAGCATCCTATCCTGAAGAAGAAAAAGTAACAGACAGATGCAAGATTTTGTTGGGTGTGGGATTTACTAAGAAACATCCAAAAGTATAAAAGTATGAAAGCAAGTTATTTTTTTATCGTTGGAATTATTAGCTGTGCTATGATTTCATTCATTGGATGTAGTGACGATGACGAAACATACAAGCCGGTTAAAAAGAATCAGTTGTATTACGATGGCCACACTTACGACATGACACCATCCGTCAGTTACTCGCCTGGCAGCCACAGATACAGTATCGGCCTTCGACCGTTATATACCCGCGACTGGGATTTCCACTTATTCATCGACTCCACTTTGGTTGGGAAGACAATCGACCTCAGTACCCCTTTGACAGGCAATATCTATGCTGATTTGGGAATAGATTATATCATCGGCAGTCCTATCAATGACTATATCGGATACATGGGCATGAGTATGGGAGACGGCACCATGTGGGGACACATCGGTAGTATTGACTTTTCAGAAAAACTATACAATGAATCCATCTTCAAATTCGGAACCTTACGCATTGACACCAATGAACCGGAATTCCAAATGAATATATCGGGAATCCTCAAGGACGGCAAAGGATTCAATGCTTCACTAAGTTTCCCAACAAAAGACATCAAGATTATAGTTCCCCTCTATAAATGAATAACATAAGCGGCGTCAGCATAGCTGGCACCGCTTGTCGTAAATGGGGTAGGGAAGTGCTTACTTCTTGTCTTTCAGCAAGTCGCGAATCTCTGTGAGGAGCACCTCTTCGTTGCTTGGTGCTGGAGGTTCAGCAGCTGCAGCATCTTCTGCTTCCTTCTTCTTGCGCAGGCTTGTCAGCTTGGCGATTCCCTTAATCATGAAGAAGATACAGAGAGCGATGATGAGGAAATCGACAACGTTCTGAATGAATGCGCCATAGTTCCAAGTTACAGGTTCGATAGCAGCTGCGATTTCGTTGCCTGCTGCGTCGAGTTGTGCTGGAACTCCGTCTTTCATCACAATCTTCAAATCGGTGAAATCTACACCACCAAGGAGTACACCAAGAGGTGGCATAAGGATGTCGGATACGAAACTGGTTACAATCTTGCCGAATGCACCGCCGATGATAACACCGACTGCCATATCCATCACATTACCCTTGAGGGCGAATTCTTTGAATTCTTCTACAAATTTTGCCATGTTCGTTCGTTTTTATAGGTTAATACTAAGTTCCTGTATTTGTGGGCAAAGATAGTATAAAAACAGATAAGCACCAAATTTATCTGCACGAAAAATATGTTTTTCATGTCATTTACACTTGGAAATTATAAAAAAGGGGTGTAGAAATATCAGTTTCCTAGGAAAAATTTGCCTATTCCAAGAGAAAGAATTATCTTTGCCTAAGGAAAAGTTCTATTCCGAGGCTTGGAATATATGTTCAAAGGCTTGGAATATATGTTCAAAGGCTTGGAACGGACCTAATCCCTAAGGGTAAACCTTTTACATGCGAGAGGTAATCAATTTTCTAGTCAGGTAAAATAAAAATTCAGCATCATGGGTAGCTACAAAATCAAAGAGATGAGTGCAGGAATGACCAACAGCGAAAGAAAACAGTTTCCTGTGCAAGAAGTTTATAGCATGTTCGACAACGAAACTACGATGGAGTGGATGGAGAAATACAATCCGATGCTCAATCGAGGACTTATCAGCAGTGTGTTCGAAGCGCTGTCGAAAGTACTGGTAAACGTATTGCCCGAGGGCCATACGGTGAAGATTGACGGCTTGGGTGTGTTCAGTCTTTCGCTCGAATTCTGCAACTCAAAAACAGAGGAACCAACTGACGGGCAGAAACAAGTTCGCGAGTATCGTCGAGTGCAAGCCAAAAGCATCAACCTTAAGGTCGATCGTATGTTGGTAGATGAGATTAACGAAATGAGCACCTTCGAGCGAAATGGCAGCGAAGTAGTGACAATGGGGCAGCACACCTATACACTTCAACAACGCATTGAGCGGGCACTCGCTCATCTCGAAAAGCATAGATACATCACCCTGACCGAATATGCCAACCTCAATCAGATGAGTCGCACATCTGCGTCCGTAGAGCTGAAACAACTGGTTGCTGACCCTTCGTCAGGAATCAAGGCGAATGGAAGCGGAACCCACAAAGTATGGGTGAAAGCGTGAAGATATACAGAACTTCTGTTAATTAATCATAAATTATGACTAAGCGGATTGCTAATTAACAAATAATGTGTAACTTTGTGCACGCAACAATTCATTATGAAAACTTTGCAACCTGTCATACTAACTCTGATGTTGTTCTGCATGTCGCTGACGATGCAGGCACAGAATGTGTATATTTCTGGAGGCGGTCAGACAAATGAACGTCGAACAGTGGGGGAGAAGATATATATCTCTGTCTCCGGATGGATTTATGGTACAGATGATATGGAGCCGAAGCCGTATGCCTTGCCAAATGCGAATGTGCAGATTGTTTGCCTGAACGATACAGCAGAGTCAGCGGTTGCTGTGTCGAACAAGCAGGGACGGTTCGAACAATACTTGAGCGTGCTCAAGAAGCGCGTCAAGAAAAAAGAAGGGCTGAGGGCGGCATTGAAGGTTTCGTATGTGGGGTATGAAACGGTCGTGAAGGAACTAAAGGGAGTGGAACGCTACTACGACGAGAAGCATAAGGAATATGGCTCTTCGTGGTATCTTGAAGCCGATACCATTGTGCTGAAGAGTATGCCGATGAGTACGGAAGAGGTGCAGGTCATAGGGGAGTTGACGCGAATGTATGAGAGTGGCGATACGACGGTGTTTAACGTAGATGCCTACGAGATGCCACGAGGAACGGTATTGCTGAATCTTATCAGACGTCTGCCAGGATTGCGATACGAGAACGACCAGCTGACTTATCGCGACAGTGTGATTCATGAGATACGTCTGAACGGTGAGTCGTTCTTTGCCCACGATATGAAGATAGCACTCGAGAACATCGAGAACGATGACCTGAAGCAGTTCCGAGTGTATAAGACACAAGCCGATACACTCAGTTCAGACACCACGAAGCACTGGGTAGCTGATATGATTACAAAGAAACCCGTCAACCGTGTGGAAATGACAAAGCCCGAAATCGGTACGACGAACATCAAAAACACCTATCACTTCCAAATGCAGGGTCTGCAATGGAGGTCGGGCAACAAGGGAGAGTGGAATGCAAACGTCATCTTAAATGATTTGCCTACAGCCAACTTAAAGAAAGCAAGTTCAAACCATATCAACGGAAGTATTAGAAGACGGTTTGGGAGGGCGAATCTACAATATTTGCCAGAATTCAGTTACACCGACACGCGAAGAAACGGCGAGAGCCTCAGTTCGACCATCATGCCCGAATATGAGCAGTATTCTATTTCGTCGAATGAGTCGAAAAACTATACCAGCACGACCAGTCACAATATGAATTTCAATACTTCGATCAATAAATACCATGGGTCTGTAAGTGCGTCTGCATATTATCGCTACAACGACAGTCGTTCGCAGCAGCGGAACAGCAATGCAACCTATAGCGGCAATCCGTTTGCAGGCGAGAACAACGAACTGCTCGATGAGGAAGCCTTGAAGCCAATCAGTCTGAACCGAAGAACCAGTGAATCACAAAGCCGTTCACATCAGCAGTCGTTCGGCATACAGAGCAATTTCCGCTATACTTTCGACGGAAACGAAACATTCAAGGATCCTCACGTAAACATCCGCTTTAGCTACGATGACAACCATAGCTATGGTTCTTCGACAGAAAGGCAGCAGACCGATTACCTGCAATATGGCGACAGTGTGTGGAGCTACTACCGACAGAGTATTACACCCTCAAATACGAATTATCTCCGTTTATCGGCAGAGTATGGTTTCGATTTTGGTTCGGATCTCTTCCGACAGGATATGAACTTCTTGTACGAATTCTCAAACAACAAGAACGAGTCGGAACGTGTGGTCTACGACCTATTGAACAACCATCAACGCCTGGACAGCATCAGTACCCACCAACTGAACACAACGATTGAGCACCGTATGCAACTATCCTATTACCTCAGGATCAAGAACTTTAGTTTCAATCAAAACATCGGATTTTATCCCAAACGCCAAAGCTATCAATACGAACGACGAGACGGGGTAGGGGCAGACACCACACTGACAGCCCCTACAATAAATGCACAATCATCGTTTACATATCGGTTTGCCCAGAGCCGCTCGATGTCGATTTACTATACTTTCCGCAATGAATTACCGTCTCCATCGGTCCTTGTGCAACCTACTACGAACGACAATCCGCTCTACATCCGAAAATCCAACCCAAACCTTAAGAAACCCGAATATCACAGCATCAACATGAGTATGTATTTCGGAGAGTGGTCGTTGAGCGGCAATTACAACTTTACCAGAAATCAAATCGCCAATCACTCAGTCTATAATACAAAGACCGGAGGAACGGTTTCGTCGTATGAAAACATCAATGGCAATTGGGGGGTTAGCAGTTCTGCCAGCTATCGTACAGACTTCCGGCATTCAAATATCAACGTGAATGCAAATTACAACTACAGCCATCAAGTAAACTACATGCAAACATTCGGAGCTGACGGAAAAAAGGGAGCATCGGATATACACAATATCACCATAACTCCTCGTTTCGTGATGTACACCAAGCATTACGACCTCACACTCAACGCAAACTATAGTTTCCAATGGGGTCGTAGCGACTATGCAACTTCGATGGACAAGCGGCATGGGTATGGACTTTATAGTCATCTGAACTATTGGCTGGGCAACAGGCTCACCTTCAACACCGACCTCAATATATCTGGTCAGGCAGGTAGCCAGATGAGCGAAGGAAACCGCTCAGACTTCATTTGGAACTTAGGTATAGAATATAAGGTGTTGCGCGACTACCGAGGATTACTCAAACTCACTTGGTATGACATCCTCCGCGAGGAACGTACATACAGCATCAACATCCAGCCAACAGGTCGCTACGAAAGTCGCACTTCGGGCAATCCACACTATGTATTGCTGACTTTCCAGTATAAACTGTATAGGATGAAGTAATTCTCCCCATGAGGGGAGATGTCCAAGGACAGAGCGGGTCTGTTTGTACACTCCATATTGCATTTTTAACATTTAGAAAAGAAAAAAGGGTAGGGGGAAAAAATATTTGGCAATAGATAATTGTTAATTGATAATATTTTTGTAACTTTGCACACTGAAAAGAAAATTAGGATGAAATACCGCATTTTATATATGTTATGGATGGCGATGTTCATATTGCTGATTGTGGCATGTGCCTCACAGAAACATTATTGTAATTGCGGTTGAACGCAGATAATTCTTAAGTTATAACTTTTTATATTAACAAATCAATTAAGTAAAAGAAAATGGCAGTAAAAGTAGCTATTAACGGTTTCGGCCGTATTGGTCGTCTGGCATTCCGTCAGATGTTCGACGCAGAAGGTTATGAAGTAGTTGCAATCAACGACTTGACAAGTCCTAAGATGCTTGCACACCTTCTTAAGTATGATACAGCTCAGGGTGGTTTCTGTGGCAAGTTCGGTGAGAACAAGCACACTGTAGAAGCTGGTGAGGATAACATCGTAGTTGATGGTAAGAAGATCACTATCTATGCTATTCCTAACGCTGCTGAGCTTCCTTGGGGTAAGCTTGACGTAGACGTTGTTTTGGAGTGCACAGGTTTCTATACTTCAAAGGAGAAGGCTTCAGCTCACTTGACAGCTGGTGCTAAGAAGGTTGTTATCTCTGCTCCTGCAGGTAACGATCTGCCAACTATCGTTTACAATGTAAACCACAAGACTTTGACTCCATCTGACACAGTTATTTCTGCAGCTTCTTGTACAACTAACTGTTTGGCTCCTATGACAAAGGCTTTGAACGACTTCGCTCCAATCCAGAGCGGTATCATGACAACAGTTCACGCATACACTGGTGACCAGATGATTCTCGACGGTCCTCAGCGCAAGGGTGACCTTCAGCGTGCTCGTGCTGGTGCTCAGAACATCGTTCCTAACTCAACTGGTGCTGCTAAGGCAATCGGTCTTGTAATTCCTGAACTCAACGGTAAGTTGATCGGTGCTGCTCAGCGCGTTCCAACTCCAACTGGTTCTACTACAATCCTCCACGCTGTTGTTAAGGGTGAAGTAACTGTTGAAGGTATCAATGCTGCTATGAAGGCTGCTACTAACGAATCATTCGGTTACACTGAAGAGAAGCTCGTTTCTAGCGACATCATCGGTATGAAGTTCGGTTCATTGTTCGATGCTAACCAGACAATGGTAAGCAAGATGGGCGACGGAAACTCTCTTGTACAGGTTGTTGCTTGGTACGACAATGAGAACTCTTATACTTCTCAGATGGTTCGCACTATCAAGTATCTCGCTGAGTTGAAGTAATACAACTTTGGAAATACCAATTAAAGCAGATTGCAAATCCATTACGCGATTTTGCAATCTGCTATTTTTATCGAGATCTTAATTAAATCTGTTTCGCAAGAATTACCAAACTTTTTGTATTCCTAACATTTTGTTTTCAAAACAGTTTATTTATCAAGAACACGCAAATCTTTTCTGAAGACAAAGTAACAGAAATACATAATAATGAAAATTAAAGGGGATATGCTTAACAAACAAATTAAACATAACACCGATTATGAAAAACTTAAGTAAAAAAATAAATAAATGAAATTCCGAGTAGATATTTAATCTATACCGAAAATATTCTTAAAGATTCGAATAAGCAATTTCAATATAATTCCCACAAGAATAATCAATAGTATACTTGTGATTATAATTGCGATTGCTGTCAATATTTTTGAAACCATAGGCAAGTGTTTTAGTAAAGAAGCTATAAATTTTTTGCAAAGTAACAACAAATATCTTAGATAGCCAAATAAAATGCAGAAAATTGACAGAAAAAAAAACTTTTAATCAATATTTAGTCACTATTTATATTTATAAGGTATCTTATTGACAAAAATCAGTCTTTAGATTGAATAGTTATTAAAAAAAATCGAAAAAAGTTTGTTAGTAGAAAATAAATGCTTATATTTGCAAGTGAAATATAAACTGGTGAAAGAATGCATGAGTAGAACGAAGGTTTTGTTTATCTGTCTGGGAAATATTTGCCGAAGCCCGATGGCCGAAACAATATTTAATCGCATCATTGAAGATCATAAGACACAAAACGAATTCTATGTTGACTCTGCAGGATTAATCAGCTACCACCAAGGCGAGATGGCAGATCCGCGCATGAGAATGCATGCAAGACAACACGGTTACGACATCACCCACAGATCTCGTCCAATACGAGTGCACGATTTCGATAGTTTTGACTATATTGTCGCTATGGATGATGACAACTACGATCGCTTGTACGATTTGGCTCCTACAATAGCTGATACTAAGAAGATTGTGCGAATGGCTGACTATTGTACATTACCAGGAGTAAACTATGTGCCCGACCCTTACTATGGTGGCGATCAAGGGTTTGAACGTGTGATAGAGATGCTTGAAAATTCTTGTATGGAATTTTATCATTACTTGATAAAACAGTGATAGAATTAAACATAACAAATGACGAGTTAAATTATACCTAACTTAAAATAGTAACTAATATGAAAGGACTTTTAAAGAAAATGGCAATTGTTGCCGGATGTTTTGCATTCAGTGCAACTATGATGGCTCAGACAAAAGTTTTGTATCTGAGCAGTGTTGAAGGTACAAATGTATCTCAGTATGACGGTCAGATTCGTAATGTTACAATGTACCGTTCGATGTATAAAGGCTGGAATACACTTAGTGTGCCTTTCAGCATGACTACAGAAGAACTGAATGCTGCATTCGGTGCTGATTGTAAACTTGAAAAGCTTTCAGCAATAAAGGCTAATGGTAGTGTAATCGACCTGTATTTTACAGATGTAAAAGCTGATGGAGTTGAAGCAAATACTCCATATCTGGTTTATTATACAGGAGAGACAAAGAGTATTAAGGTTGTAGCTAACGAAACCCAGATTCATGCTGATGATGCATTCGTAGCTGGACAATATGATGGTAAGGTAAATGTAGGTTTTCATGGTGCAGCTAAGCATATCGAACCAAATGCTGAATTCAATATGTATGGCATCTATGTAAAAGACAACGCAGAAGCAGCTTTCACACAAGTAACTCCTGAGACTAGCGGATTCTATGCTACTCGTTGTTATATCACAGTTGAAGGTGTAAGTAATCCTACATTCCGTGCTCATCATAATGTTGAACCTGCTACTGCAATCAATACTGTAAAGGCAGAGAAAGCTAACGGTGAAGTATTCAACCTGAATGGTGTTCGTCAGAATGGCATTCAAAAAGGTGTTAACGTAGTTGATGGTCAGAAGGTAATCGTAAAATAATCTTCTCCCCTCCCCTACTCCTTTAAATAAAATATCCTCAGTAGAATTCTGCTGAGGATATTTTATTTGTTTAAAACAAGTATGGATTTACATACCTGCTTGCTTTGCAAAGAACTGACGAACATCATTCCAATGATAATATGGAGCAATATCGGTCGATACAGGAATCGAAGTCTCACGCTCATTGTGTAAGAACTTAACGATTACATCATTACCCTTACGATAGAAAATCAACTGGATATTAGCTCCCATTGGTGACACATAATAGTCGCGCCATTTCTCATCAATCTTGTTTACGTCTGGCTCGTTTGAATCGCAATCCTTAAGGCGCATAATCGCAGCAAGCGGAATGATATTTCCATCATGTCCGAAACGAAGTGTGGCTACATCGCCTTTACCTTGAATAGCTAAGTCTGCCTGATCTATGAAATGTTTCAGCAGTGGTTTACAACTTTCGATAGCTGTACCTTTATTTAAAGGACTATCACCATCACAAAGGAAGAACCAGCAGTTCTCGTTTTTCCACAGTTCGTACATCTCTTCTGGTGTAAACAGATCGAACATGTCGATATCAGTTTCCATATCCTGCAAATCCACAGCTACATTGAATATCTGGCCCATTAAGCCTTTCGGTCCTTTAGAAGGATCCTTATACAACAAAGAAAGGAAACGTGTCTCATCAGGCACTCCACGATTGCCGAAGTCGCTATGGCTTTTCCTCCACCCATTGAAATCGTTCTTCTCCTTATTATATTCATCTGTATGTGAATTCAAATACCACATGTTTGCGTTTGACGTTTCCCAGTCAATATTGAGCTTGGGATTCAGTTCTGTCAGGCGTTGGATAAAGGCAACCATACTGAGGGCAACACGCATACTCGTAGTAGAACGTGCTGTAATCACTCCTTTCTGTTTAAATACTTCTGGATAATTCTTGAACATGCGTTCTGCAATACCTCTATGCTGACGTTTTCCTAATGGAGCCAATTCATCAACATGGTGATCGGCTTCATCCCAAATATCCCAAAGTTTAGTCAAAGTTTCAACGCCCTTTTCCGTCAGCAACCCTTCTTCGTGAGCTTGCGATAAAGTGTTGAGTGGACGCAGATAGTCATTGTTGTTCAGCATATAACGCGAACCATGACGGCCATAGTGACTGATGTAAAATGGTTTATACCCTTTAGGAACAGGAGTATATTTTACATCGGTAGGTACTGGGTATGCATAATACACTCCCCCACTCCTTCCGGGATTCTCGCGTATTTCCTCTAAAGCTGTTTTCTGAGCATTAGCAAATAATGCTGTAAACAGTAGTAAAAATACATACAATAAGGTTTTTCTCATGATGTTGTTTAGGTATTAATTGATTGTTGTTAATAGAAGGTGGTAGACTAAGCTACCACCTTATTTATATAAACACCATTGGTGAGGTTAGCCACCAAAGTTATCGAAGCGAATCATATCGTCTTCCACGCCAAGGCTGTGAAGAAGATCAAGTACCGTCTTTGCCATCATTGGAGGTCCGCAGAGGTAGTATTCACAATCTTCAGGAGCTTCGTGAGCCTTCAGATAAGTATCACCCATTACAGGAGCAACAAATCCTGGTGTATACTTGATTCCTGCCTCGTCTGCCTTGGGATCTGGACGGTCAAGTGCCAGATGGAAGTGGAAGTTCTCAAACTCTTTATCGAGTGCGAGGAAGTCGTCGAGGAATGGAATTTCTTCCAAAGCACGTGCACCATAGAAGTAGTGCATTGGACGCTTACGATCTTCATCACTGACACCATTACCTTTCAGCATGTGCATAATCTGAGCACGCAGAGGAGCCATACCGGCACCACCACCAACCCAAATCATCTCACGACCAGTTCCGTACTGTGGACGGAATTCTCCGTAAGGACCAGACATCGTTACCTTGTCGCCTGGTTTCAGCGAGAAGATATACGAAGAAGCGATACCTGGGTTCACATCAATAAAGCCAGGACCTTGGTCTTTTGGTTTGAATGGAGGTGTAGCAATACGAACATTCAACGTGATAATATCACCCTCATCAGGATAGTTAGCCATAGAGTAAGCACGAATGGTTGGTTCTGGGTTCACACACTTGAGAGGGAACAAACCGAACTTCTCCCATGCAGGTAGATAAGTATCACCAATGAGACTCTTGTCAAAATCCTTGTCGTAATCAATACAAGCGAATGCTGGAATCTTGATCTGTGCATAAGAACCTGGTTCGAAGTCCATGTGCTCTCCAGGAGGCAAAGCAACTTTGTATTCCTTGATGAAGGTTGCCACGTTCTTGTTGCCAATAACGGTACACTCCCATTCCTTCACACCCAGAACTGAATCTGGAACCTTGATGGAAAGGTCTCCTTTCACTTTAGCCTGACAGCCAAGACGATAACCTTCTTTGATCTGCTTACGTGTGAAGTGACCCTTTTCTGAGTCAAGGATTTCACCACCGCCTTCTACAATCTGACACTTGCATTGTCCACATGAGCCTTTACCACCACAAGCTGATGGAAGGTACACATTCTGTGCTGCCAAAGTAGAAAGTAGGCTTGCACCCTGATCAACAGTCAATTTCTCTTTACCGTTAATCGTGACAGTTACCTGTCCGCTTGGTGAGAGATATTTCTTTGCTACGAGGAGTATGATAACCAATATGAGTACGATGGTTAGGAATACTCCGATACTATATAGAATAAATGTCATATCCATTTGTATGCTCCTTTCTTTTAGATTTTAAGACCAGAGAAACACATAAATGCCATAGCCATGAGACCTACTGTGATGAATGTGATGCCAAGTCCTTGAAGAGGTTTTGGTACATCTGAGTAAGCCATCTTCTCACGAATAGCTGCAAGACCTACGATAGCGAGCGTCCAACCGATACCAGAACCGAGTGCGTAAGCGATACAGTCGCCTACACCACCGATAGCCTGTGTTGAAGTCTCTGGGTCAAGCAAAATACGCTGTTGCATAAAGAGAGACGCACCCATGATGGCACAGTTCACAGCAATCAATGGTAGGAAGATTCCCAATGCGTTGTAGAGAGATGGAGAGAACTTCTCAACCACCATTTCCACCAACTGCACCATAGCTGCTATGACTGCGATAAATAGGATGAATGCGAGGAAAGTAAGGTCTACACCGTCAGCCAGAGCGCCTTCAGCGAGTACCTTTGTCTGAAGCAGATAGTCTACAGGGACTGTGATCAGCAACACGAATGTAACTGCGATACCCAATCCGAGACTGGTCTTTACGGTCTTAGATACTGCGAGATAAGAACACATACCTAAGAAGAAAGCGAAAATCATGTTGTCCACAAAAATTGAACGGACGAACAAACTAATGAAATGTTCCATAATGTTTCTGTTTTGTTAGGTATGTTATTACTTATTCTCTTCTTTGTTAACTGCACGGTGTACCCAGATGAAGCAAGCCACAAGAATCAGTGCCATAGCAGGCATTGTCATCATACCGTTATTGATATAAAGACCGCCATTATCCATATAAGCACTGTCTGGGATAATCTGGAAACCGAGTATTGAACCGAAACCAAGCAGTTCACGTATGAAGCCTACTACTACGAGTACGAATGCGTAACCGAGTCCGTTACCGATTCCGTCAAGGAAACTCTCCCAAGGACCGTTCTGCATAGCGAAGGCCTCGAGTCGTCCCATCAGGATACAGTTGGTAATAATCAGTCCTACATATACGCTGAGTTGTACACTCACGTCATACACGTATGCTTTCAGTATGTTGCTCACGATGGTAACCAAAGCTGCAACGACCACCAACTGAACGATGATACGAATACGGTTTGGAATTGTCTTACGGAGCAATGAGATAATCACGTTCGAGAAAGCTGTAATGACAGTAACGGAAAGTCCCATTACGATTGCCGGCTTCAGCTGCGAAGTGACTGCAAGTGCTGAACAGATACCGAGCACCTGTACGGCTACTGGGTTGTTCAAGTTAATCGGGCCTGTGAATACGGCACCATTCTCTTTAGAAAATAAACTCATATTCTTAGTCCTCCATTTCTTCTACTTTAGGTTCAACTGGCTTGTCGATTGTCTCTATCTTCTCATACTCATCAACTTCTGGAATCGCTTCTGCATCAGCAGCATCTCCACCAGCGAACGCCTTGATTACGTCTGCATGTTGTTTCAGTCCGGCCTGTATCATGTCGTTCACACCGTTCGAAGTCAGTGTGGCACCTGTTACAGCCTCTACGATAAATTCCTGTCCGAGGTTTCCTTCCTTACCTTTCTTCAATACACTGAGGGCTACGTTGCCGTCTGCATCGAAAATCTGCTTGTTCTGGAATGCATCCTGGAAACTCTGATCGTCCTTGATGCGAGCACCCAGACCTGCAGTCTCTGACTCGTGGTTGAAGAATGTTCCGAAGACAGTCTTACCATCTTTATTGATGGATACCCATCCCCAGATGCCGCCCCACAAACCTGCGCCTTTTACTTTCACAATCAACTTCTCTTGTCCGTCAACTGTTGCTGTAAGGGTTGGGCTGTCGAGCTCTCCACTCGTAATAACTTCGTTGTACTTTGCATCAGCATCCTCACAGTCGCGAATGTTGAGTGATGCAAGAATCTGTTTCTTTGTGTCAAGTGCTACGTTCTTGTCCTGAGTCTCCTTCAGTGCAGAAGCGACAAAGGCCAGAAGGAACGCAACGATGATGACCATTACGGCTGCATATACTATCGTATAAACATTGCCATTTGTATTCAATTTAGCCATAGTTCAGTTCCTCCTTATTTTACTATAGCACGTTTAGCGCGCTTTTTAATATTTGCTTGAACGAAACAGTAGTCGATGAGCGGAGCGAATACGTTCATCAGCAGGATAGCGAGCATCATACCCTCAGGGAAACCAGGATTGAGTACGCGAATCACGATTGCCATCACACCGATAAGGAATCCGTAAATCCACTTGCCGGCTTCTACACGACATCCAGTCACAGGGTCTGTTGCCATGAATACAGCACCGAATGCAAATCCACCGACTGTCAACTGCTCCCACCATTCGAAGTTCTGAGCGCCATCGTAGCGGAGCAAGAATGCCATCAAAGCACCTCCCACGAAGGTTGAAAGGATAATCTTCCAACTTGCGATACCTGCCCAAATGAGAATCACTGCACCAATCATGATAGCGATGAATGATGTCTCACCGATTGAACCAGGAATCGTACCGATGATGGTATCCATAGCGCTGTAAGTTACAGGCTCACCTGCTGCCAACTGACCAAGTGGGGTTGCACAGCTGAATCCATCTACCGTACCGTTGATACAATCCATATACTTCTCGTTCACCCAAACCTTGTCACCTGACATCATTGCAGGGTAAGCAAAGAATAGGAATGCACGAGTTACAAGTGCTGGGTTGAATATGTTCATACCTGTACCACCAAACACCTCTTTAGCAAACACAACAGCAAAAGCAGTTGCAATAGCGATGATCCAAAGTGGACAGTTTACAGGAACAATCATTGGAATCAGCATACCAGTTACGAAGAATCCTTCGTGAACCTCTTCCTTCTTCCATTGAGCGATAGCAACCTCAATTCCCAGACCTACGGCGTATGATACCATAATCTTTGGAAGCATTACAGCCAATCCGTACAGGAACTGACCGAACATACCGCAGCAATCATCTGTGCAACCAATTGCAAGGCTATGCTGGTAGCCGATGTTCCACATACCGAACAGGATGGCAGGAATGAGGGCAATTACAACAAAGAATATAGAACGCTTTGAATCGATGGCGTCATGAATCTGAGCGCCACGAACCTTCGCAGTCTCACTTGGCACATAGAAGAATGTCTCTGCTGCGTCGAAGAGTGAGCCGAAAGCGCTGAGCTTACCTCCTTCTGAGAAGGTAGGCTTCATTTTGTCTAACATGTTTTTAATAAATGCCATAGTCCTTATGCGTTTTCTTTACGCAGCATGTCGAGTCCTTCTCTGACAATGCGCTGAAGTTCTACTTTACTACTGTCAACAAACTCTGCAACAGCAAAGTCCTCAGGAGCTACCTCATAGATACCAAGTTGTTCCATGCGGTCAATATCACCTGCGATGATTGCCTTCACAAGTTGTTCTGGATAGATGTCCATTGGGAATACAGAATCGTACTCTCCGCTGAAAATCATGTGACGATGACCACCCTTCACACGAGTGTCGAGTGTGTACTCCTTCTTTGGCATCAGCCAAGAAAGGTATGAACGGCTTACTGAGAACTCGTTCAGACGAGGAGAAATCCATCCCAGCAGCTCATACGTCTTGTCACCCTCAGGAATCACTGTGATTTCTGTGGTGTGAGCACCTATGAACCCATCCAATGATGATTTCATACCTGTGAGAGGATTACCGTCGATAACACGTACAGCCTTATCTGTCACGATATTATCACCTACGATGTCGTTGATCTTTGCACCCACAAGTGCCTTCACATACTTAGGTGCCTTCACCTCACTACCTGCGACAGCAATGGTACGAGTCAAATCCACCTTACCTGTGTTGAACAGACGTCCTACGAAGATCACCTCTTCTGCACCAAGGGTCCAAACCACTTCACCCTTGTTCACAGGGTTGATGTGATTAATCTGTACACCCACGTTGCCAGCAGGACATTTGCCTTTGAACACTGTTACTTGTGCATTCTTGGTTCCTTCAAGTGCGCTGCCTGGCTTCACACCCAGACATACCTTTGCAATCTTAGAGAGAGCATCGATACCTGTCTGGAAGTCAGCCTCCTGACCTTTCACCACAAACTCGAAGTCTGCAGCAAGCGGCATATCAGCGAAGGCAGACACGAAGATAGCCTTTGGAGTATCCTCCGGACAGGCAGTCACAGCATATGGGCGCTGCATCATGTAGCCAAATAAGCCACTCTCGAGCAATGCCTCCAACACCTTCTTACCGTCTGCAGGAACACCCTTGCTGAATGCAGCATATTGCTGCTCAGCATCGGCCTCCACTTGAATGCTTAAAACTTTGCGACGTTCGCCACGTTCCACCAGCGTTACCTTACCGCTGACAGGCGATGCGAACTTCACCTCCGGATGCAGTTTGTCAACAAACAATGCATCACCGGCCTTGACAGTCTCCCCTTCCTTCACTACTATCTTTGGCTTTACTCCGTAGAACGCATCGGGTACAAGTCCGAAGACTTTCGATGGTTTTGCGGCAATTACCTCAGCAGCAGCTTTACCTTTCAGGTTGATATCCAAGCCTTTGCATAATTTAATTACATTCGCCATAAAAAATGTGTTAATAATATATTATTAATTTCTTTCGTTTTTCTAAGAGCATGCAAAGTTACGAAAAAAAAGTGAAAGGAGAATCGAGTAACGTGAAAAAATAATAAAAAATGGAACAAAACCATAAAATCATCATAAAATAGAATAGAAAAGGCCCCGAAAGTCATGAAAACTTTCGAAGCCCATATAAAATAAATGCTAGCATTTGTTTACAATTTTCTTTACAATTGTCAACTAAATAAGCCGGCTAACTGTTGTTCATTCTTCAAAATGATATCCATGCAAATGCTCCTCAGGAAATACCGAAGCACACAGACGATACAAACGTGGATCGTATGCTTTCAGTTGCTCACGAGTTTTAAGTGTGAATCGGTTACCTTCTTTTTGTAGAACCACCATCCTACAAGTGTTGAACCATGCTTGAGCACCCTCTGCGAAGTACTCCTCGCTATTAGTCATCGAGTACGTACCTCCCCAAAGTCCCTCACGCTTTGCATGATTGAAAGCCGCAATCAAACTGTCACGAAACTCCGTGTTGATACGTCGCAAGGCAAAATCGACATTATGCGCAAATTCGTGCACCATGATACTCTCACTCCAATAACGTTCCCTGAAGTTGGGGATTTTCACCAGGTTCTCCTCCCCTATCGACATCACAGGCAACTGCAAGGTTGCTCCGTAACCTCTTCCACGTTGATCCCAATCCGTATCGGGCCACCACACCTTCATCATTTTGCATTCGGGCAAGTCGGTAATATTTTCCTTATACCCCACCACCCCAATTCTAAAATGACATCGAATCATCTCCTCACGTGCTTCAGGAATACGACTCAACATGTGGTTTGCGATATAGCGAGCTTGCAGTAAAGCTGTATCAGATACGGCAGCCGAAGCTACGATAGGTAACCCGTTTGCACTCACATACTTCTGATACCAAGGGTCAAGAGGCGATTCTTTTCTAGCCAACCACTGCGTGAGAGTTGATGGAGGAGTCGTCACCTTATCCTGTCCTCGACTATTAATTGCCAAAGCAAACAAAGCAATAAATATCAAAATACTTTTCTTCATTCTTCGATACAATCTATTTCACTTCAATAGTTATCATCTATTTCGAACGATTCTTTTACAGTTGCAAAGATAAAACATTCTATCGAAACCACCAAACATTTCTGAGCATTTTTATAATATTAAGGTAACAGACCTTTGGGAAAGACGACGCAGATGCAAGATTTAACCATCTTAGTTGATTGGCAACTATCCTTGATTCTGAATGCGCCACATTAAAAAACAGCTTAATACACATACAAAAACACTAATTCAATCAAAAATATGATATGATTTTACAAAATATATTTGAAAAATGGTTATATTTGCAGTTGAAAATGAAATATCAATAACCAATAAAAAATTACCCAAATGAAAAAGAACCTATTGTGGATGTTTGCCGCCATCCTTACCTGCGGCCTCATTGGGAGCTTCATGACTTCATGCTCCGAAGACGACAATCCTGTTATACCAGAGATTAAAGAGAAATTGACGGGCGAATGGCTCGTTACGGTCAATCAGGATGATGATAATGATGTCGAGTATGTATTGTTCAAATTTGAAGAAAATGGTGTGGTTATCCAAAACATTTATATCGGTGATCCTGCTGATCCTATCAGATATTGGGAACGCATGAATCGACATGGCATCTATACTTTGGACGAAACAGCCCAAACAATATTATGCGAATTGATCCCTGATAATCCCGAGACCATACAGTATAGTTTATCCAACGGTTTACTGACGCTCAAGATTAATTCCGAAATCCAAAGCATGACATTGACCTTACATCGTCCTACACAGACAGAAAAGGCGCTTCTTTCTATCTACGACCTTTCTTTAGAAGGTAACGACTATGAGGGCAAATGGTTTAGTGTTGAAGAAGAGAACGGACAATACACCTATGTCATGCTTGATTTCACAGAGGATAGCGGCTTAAAAACCACCCGTTATTCCGTGAAAGGAGACCAATGTATTCGCACGGAATACACCCAGTATTATAATGAATATGATAATGAAGAAGATGAACAAGTGTTGGAGATTCATAACATCACAGATTATATGCTGACGGAATTATACTGGTGGGAAGTAAGTGGCAATACACTCACGTTGGAAACAGAAAAAGATGATGAAGAGGTCGTTGCAACCTATCATGCGCTTACACCAGCTGATATCGAACTGATGGCTGAACTTGATAAAAAATGCAACCGTCTTGACAACATTGCCGAGAGAATAAAAGGTAAGTGGATGATGTCCGAAGTCAATGGGCAGCCAGTATTGACGAACTCTAAGCAAGTGCTGACTTACGAATCAGCAACAGAGTTCTATTACAGCTTATCTATTAGTGCAATTAGTGACCTGAATGTGTGGGTAAATCGCTGTGAAGGTCGTTTCAATGTCAATGGTACCACATTAGCTCAGTTGGTGAAACTGCCTGATTCTAATATTAAGTTTTCTCAGCAGCTCAACCTCATTTCCATTACTGACAACGAGATTCAGCTTATCGCCAATAGTGAGACATTTATCGATGGTGAGTCTCACAGAAATACGACAGGCTTGATGGAGCGAAAAGTACGTGTGACCCACGATTATAGCGATGATATCATAGGTACTTGGGAAGGACGTCTCACCAGCGAACAGGATGCATATAGCGACAATCAGTTGCATCGCTGGGAATACAAGACCGATGGCACCTTTGTCTATTATCGTCAGAACGAAAAGGGTGAATGGGTAGCCGATGTGAACACAATGGCCGAATACTTCGTAGATGGTACGTTGCTATGTTCACGCTGGAAGAATGTAGGCGACGATACAGAAAAGCGTGAAAGCTGGGAAATCGCATCCATCGAGAATGGCACGATGAATTGGACGGCTCTTCGTCAGAATGAAGACGGCTCTACCTATACTGCCAATTTCAGTATGACACGTGTGAATCCATAAAACCATTGAATCCCTTTAATTAGTCTTCCAAGCATACAGATAGCACCGCAGTCAATCCCCCTGTGGTGCTATCGTTTTGCATATTTAGTACGTCAGCTAAAAATAGTACGCCCTAGGGCGCACTCGAGTGCGCCTTAAGGAGAACTGCAGTGCGCCCTAGGGCGCACTATTCTCCCACCTATAACCCTTTACAGAATAAAGAGGCAAAGAACACATTATATTTAAATATATAGCTGACAAATAAAATAGATAGAAAGTATAACTAAACCGACTTGACCAGGTGTTTCATTTCGTGACCTCCCCACATGCTGTCATTCGCATAACGGAATCCTGCTTTGGCATATAGGGATTCGCCTATAGGGTTGCCCTTATCGACCAAAAGTCCGACAAGAGGGAGTCCGAGTTTCCTGGCCCGCTCTGCTGTGGCATCTAATAGCTGCAAGGCTATTCCTTGTCTGCGATGGGTTGGAAGAACGGCTAAGGAATCGAGATAGAGTTCTCCTGCCTGTGTCTCATCGTCCATACCGCTGTGATCTCTGCCAAGAAATCGTTTGGCTTGGTCGATGAATGCTTTACGAAGTTCATGCAATGCTCCTCCATCGTAGCTCACAGCAATTCCTATTACTTGGTTGTCGTTCATCGCAACAAGCGTGTTCCGATAGCTGTACTGAGAGTCGTCTCGCTCCACCAATAAGGTCATCATACGACGGAAATCATCGAGACCGTACCCTACCCCACAGAAATGTAAACAACACTCATGGGTCATAGCCATCATGATCAGTTGGGCAATCTCTGCTGATTGGTCTTTTGTTGCTGCTTGAATATGCACAATAATTGGTTGTTGATGAAAAGTATGGTCAACTATAAGCGGTCAATGATTACCACATCTTAATATTATCGTATTTAGGTTCGTAAGGGACTTCGAGGTTGGGGGATTCGAAATAATAGATCAAAGCCGCAATACCCAATCCTAACAAGCACAACCCAATGATAATCAGTGTTCTAGATATACTGACAAAGAATCCCTTGATGACTTTCTTGTTGGGAAGGATGATGACTCTGAAGACATTTATCGCCCAAAAAATGAAAATCAATAACGGAACTCCAACGAATATCGCTATCAAGAAATATATTAGGGTCGTCATAATGAACTTTGTTTATAGCAATGCGTTCGATCTTTTAGTGTTCAACCCTGCTTTCTATGGGTTTCAATCTGCAAAATTAATAAAAAAAGGTGAAAGGAGATGGAAAAATAAGGAAAAATT
Source organism: uncultured Bacteroidales bacterium (assembly GCA_902785075.1). Classification (GTDB taxonomy): domain Bacteria; phylum Bacteroidota; class Bacteroidia; order Bacteroidales; family Bacteroidaceae; genus Colivivens. Next base: position 24,654 of record CACZXN010000023.1, read on the forward strand.
GAAGAAATTGATGGATTGAAGTGTATTATGATTGAAAATGAAGTTAATCGAATGGCAATAAGCAGGATTTAGGACGTAATATCGGTCCTTGATCATTGACTGTTTGACGATTAACGAATAAGTTTTTCCGTTGATTTCATATCTCAACTGCATAACTGCTCAAATCCTTCGCCACTCTGGGGCTTACATTTGGTTCTGAAATCAAGTACATACAAGAACTAAATAATAAGGTTCGGAGTACAATTTGGGATATTTTGAAATTTTATGAAGAAATAAAAGTTTTCCGTTTTAACATTTCTTGTTATTGTCGTGCAGTGAATTACACATTTTTAAAACGGAAAAAGTTTTCCAAAACGGAAAATTTCTGAAAAATTTTTTGAAAAAATGTTTGCTAGTTCAAAGTATTTTATTTAACTTTGCAGGCAAAATCGCGACATAGCGAAAGCAGAGTCTAAAAAGTATAGATTTTGTTGAACTTAAACGGTTTTTATGAAGTAGCGAAAACGAATTAACAACAAACTTTTACCTAAAGCATTTAAAAATGATACAGACAGTTCTTAAACGTGACGGTCGAATCGTCGGTTACAACGAAGAAAAAATCAAAGCAGCTATCCGCAAAGCGATGCTGACAACAGAAAAGGGAGAAGATGAGGCGCTCATACAACGCATCACCGACAAGATTGGTATGCAGGGCAAGGAACAGATGAGTGTCGAGGAAATCCAGGACTTGGTGGAAATCGAACTCATGCGCAGCCCTCGCAAAGAAGTTGCCAAGAAGTATATCTCGTATCGCGATAAGCGAAGTATTGCCCGTAAAGCGAAGACACGCGACATCTTCCTCGAAATCATCGAGGCTAAGCGTAACGACGTGACTCGCGAGAACGCTAACATGAATGCAGACTCTCCTGCAGGCATGATGATGAAGTTTGCCAGTGAAACTACAAAGCCTTTCGTTGACGATTATCTGCTGTCTGAACGTTCGCGTGAGGCTGTAAAGCACAACTACTTGCATATTCACGATAAGGACTACTACCCTACCAAGTCGCTCACATGTGTACAGCATCCGCTCGACCACATCTTGCTGAACGGATTCAGCGCAGGTCACGGAGAGAGCCGTCCTGCAAAGCGCATCGAGACCGCAAGTGTCATTGCTTGTATCTCGCTCGAAACGGCACAGAACGAAATGCATGGCGGACAGGCCATCCCTGCGTTCGACTTCTATATGGCCCCTTACGTACGCGCGTCATATAAAGAAGAGGTACAGTATATAGAGCAGATGAGCGGACTTGATCTACAAGAACTGTATGATGCTCCTGTAAAAGACTATATTTACTCCAGCCTTGCTGGCCTTACAGGTCAGGAACGTGCGAAGCAGCATGCCATCAACCGCACCGTTCAGCGTGTACATCAGGCGATGGAAGCTTTCATTCATAACATGAATACCATCCACTCACGTGGAGGCAATCAGGTGGTATTCAGCAGCATCAATTATGGAACAGACACATCAGCAGAAGGTCGTTGTGTCATCCGCGAGTTGCTGAACTCTACTTATCAAGGTGTTGGAGGAGGATCAACAGCTATCTTCCCTATCCAGATATGGAAGAAGAAGAAAGGTGTAAGCTATTTGCCTGAGGACCCCAACTACGACCTCTACTGTCTGGCATGTAAAGTGACAGCACGCCGTTTCTTCCCTAACTTCGTGAACCTCGATGCTTCGTACAACCAGCACGAGAAGTGGAACATCAACGATCCTGAGCGCTACAAATACGAGTTGGCAACAATGGGATGCCGTACGCGTGTGTTTGAGAACCGATTTGGCGACAAGACAAGTATCGGACGTGGTAACCTTTCGTTCACAACAATCAACATCGTAAAGCTCGCCATCGAATGTATGCCTATCGAGAACGAGGAGGAGCGCATCAATGCCTTCTTCGCAAAGCTCGACAACCTGCTCGAGACCGCTGCTCTGCAGTTGCACGAACGCTTCCAGTTCCAGAAGACCGCCCTTGTGAAGCAGTTCCAGCTGCTGATGTCACGACTGTGGATTGGAGCTGAGAATCTGAAACCAGACGACACCATCGAGAGCGTTATCAATCAAGGTACACTCGGTATCGGATTCATTGGATTGGCAGAATGTCTTATAGCTCTCACTGGTCATCATCATGGAGAAGACCCAAAGAGTCAGGAACTGGGTCTGAAGATTGTGACTTACATGCGTGACCGCGTCAACGAATTCAGCGAGAAGTTCCAGCACAACTACTCTGTATTGGCAACTCCAGCAGAGGGTCTGGCTGGCCGATTCACAAAGAACGACAAGAAACAATTTGGTTGCATTCCTGGTGTGACAGATAAAGACTACTACACCAACTCTAACCACGTACCTGTTTATTATCATTGCAGTCCTCGTCATAAGGCCGAAATCGAGGCGCCTTATCACCCACTGACTCGAGGTGGACATATCTTCTATGTAGAGATTGACGGTGATGCGACCCACAACCCAGCCGCTATTATGAACATTGTCGACCTGATGGATCGCTACGATATTGGTTACGGATCGGTGAACCACAACCGCAACCGTTGTATGGATTGTGGCTATGAGGATGCAACAGAAGGTCTCACCGTATGTCCTAAGTGTGGAAGCACACATATTGATACTCTCCAGCGTATCACTGGTTACCTCGTAGGAACGACCGACCGATGGAATTCTGGTAAACTGGCTGAGCTGAAGGACAGAGTGGTACATAAGTAGTTGATAGTTGAAAGTTGATAGTTTAGAGTTGAGAGTTTAGAGTTTGGAGTTGAAAGTGGAACTGAAAATACTGAGTATAGAAGAAGGAACGTCCGTTGATGGACCAGGATTGAGGACATCCATTTATTTCGCAGGTTGCCGCCATCACTGCGAGGGGTGTCACAATCCTCAGTCCTGGGATATAAAAAACGGGAAACCTGCAACCATCGACGAGTTGATGGCTGTGATTCGGTACAATGAGTTTCCTGTTACCTTCTCGGGTGGCGACCCATTCTTCCAAGTGGAGGAGGTGACCGAACTGGCACATCAAATCAAACAACAAACGGGGTATAACATTTGGTGCTATACAGGTTATCTGTGGGAAGACCTTTTGAAGCATCCAGAATTCATGCCCCTACTCCAACAGGTTGATGTGATTGTGGATGGCCCGTTTATCCTTGCCAAGCGAGACATATCACTTCTATTCCGCGGAAGTTCAAATCAACGTATCATCGATGTACAACAATCACTCGCAACAGGAACGGTTGTACCAGCAAAATTCTAAGCATATCAGCTAACATTCAGACAAAATCGGACAGGGATTGCTCCTTGTCCGATTAAGTTTAAATAGAATACAGAGTGATATTTTGTCAATTGGAATTTTTTTTGTAACTTAGCAGCCGAAACAGACGATCCAAAGAAATTAACAATATGAAGAAGACGATTACATCAGTCGCGATTGCAGCTATGCTGTCGATGAGTCAAAGCATCTATGCACAAGGCACTTATACACTTGCTGACTGGAAAAATATTGATGCCACTCAAGAGTTGAAACTAAATGTTAGTGAGTTCAAACTCGACTTCAACCACCCCCTACCCTATGCTGATATGCAGAAACAATGGACTGTAAAAGTAGAACTGAAATGTGGTACGTTAGGAACAGAGCAAGTGTTTGTTTGCAAAGAAGGAAAAGCGAGCCATCTCATTGGTAAGAATTCGCTTAACGGAGATATCTCTGTAGGGTTCGACAACATGCATGGACAGTTTTTCGTGGAGGTGATAGACAAGCACGAAAATCCACATCGACTATGTGCTGGACCTAAAGTGGAAACTGGTCGTTGGTATGAGGTGAGTGCAAAGGCACAATATGATGAAAAGAAGGATCAGTCAGTATTGGAGCTAACTGTAGATGGTAAAAGCGAACGCTTGACTTATCCTGGCAAGGCATTACGACATAATGCTTCGATTTGGGTGATCGGACATGGATTCCCTGGAGGATTTCCCAACGCTTTGCAAGTAAGAGACGGAGCTATCCGTAACCTCGAAATAAGCGGAGAACCCCTACCCCGTGTGGATGGGCAAAATCCGCTCTTTACGGATCGTTTTACTGCCGACCCCGCTTTCACTGTAGTGGGTAACACTGTATATGCCTATGTTGGTGAAGACCAAGCAGGACCAGGAGGTTGGTTCAATATGCCTCATTGGTTTTGCTATTCATCGACCGATATGAAACACTGGACGGCTCATGGACCTGTACTCAAATCAGACGACTTCCCATATGCAACCCGTGGAGGTGCTTGGGCTGCACAAATGGTAGAGAAGGATGGAAAATACTACTTTTACGTCACATTGGACCGCAAGGACAAGCGTGAGCACGCTATTGATGTAGCTGTGAGTGATTCGCCTACAGGACCATTTGTGCCTGCACGTAAAGATGGCACCCCACTCATCACAGATGATATGACACCAGACTCCCATAGAGGAAATGCGGATATCGACCCGACTGTGCTGATAGATGATGACGGAACACCATGGATGGCTTGGGGAAACGGCGATTGCTATATGGTACGGTTGAAGAAGAATATGATAGAACTGGATGGTGAGGTTCGTAAAGTTCCGATGCGTAACTACAGCGAAGGTCCTTGGCTCTTCAAACGTGGCAAACTATATTACAACATATATGCATCTGATGCACCAGGTGTTCAGCCGGAACAGATCGCCTATTCTACAGCAGAAAGTATTGAGGGTCCTTGGACCTATCGAGGATTTGTAAGTACTTCAGCTAATCATGGATTTACCATTCATCCTTCTGTCATTCAGTTTAAGGGAAAGTGGTATTATATTTATCACGATGGATCCTACAATCTGAAAGGAGCACCAGGTGGTGATTGTCGCCGAAGTGTATGTGCAGAGTATTTGTATTTCAATACTGACGGAACTATTAAATTCATCCCCTTGACTCAAGAGGGTATCAGCGGGAAACCTTTAAGATAAAATGTAAGAACATATGAAACGATTAGTTACAATAATTATACTATCAGGTATTCTTATATATCTCTCCTTATACCTTTCACCCCTTAAGGCTCAGGGATTCCGCAACCCTGTACTCCCTGGCTTTCATGCAGATCCTTCTGTCTGCCGTGCAGGTGATGATTTCTATTTGGTAAACAGCACATTTCAGTACTATCCTGGTGTACCTGTGTTCCACAGCAAGGACCTTATACATTGGGAGCAAGTAGGTGCATGCCTAACTCGAGAATCGCAAGTGAAGATAGAAGGTATGAATGAACAAAGTGGTATTTATGCCCCTACGATACGTTATCATGAAGGGCGATTCTATATGGTGACTACTGTATTCCCTTCCAGGAAACACTTCTATGTCTATACAGACAACCCCAATGGCGAATGGTCAGACCCTATCTATATCGACTTCGTTACTGGCAGTTGTGATCCAACCTTATTCTTTGATGAAGGTAAATGTTATTTCTTATGGAAAGACGGAGAAATCAAAATCTGCGAGATTGATGTGAAAACCGGAAAACAACTCAGTGAAATACGTCGTTTATGGACAGGATTGGGTGGACGATATCCAGAAGGACCTCATCTCTATAAGAAAGACGGTTATTACTACCTGATGCTTGCAGAAGGCGGTACCGAGCATGGCCATTTTGTAACGATTGCTCGTAGCCGCTACTTAGAGGGACCATACGAACCAAACCCTTCGAACCCTATCCTGACGCATTTCAGCATGAAAATGCAAAACAGTCCGATTCAAGGCTTAGGACATGCCGACCTGGTGCAAGCTCCTGATGGTTCATGGTGGATGATTTGTTTGGGTTATCGTACACACGGATATCTACAGCATGTCATGGGGCGTGAAACCTTTTTGGCTCCTGTGACTTGGGAAGACGGTGGTTGGCCTATAGTGAATCGTGACGGAACCTTGCAACTCGACATGAAGTGCAAGACGCTCCCCCAGGTTTCTATGCCTATAGAACCTAAGAAGGATGAGTTTGAAAGTGAAAAATTGTCTCTTTACTGGAGTTTCCTGAACATGCCTCAAAAGGAGAACTATTCGCTAGATGCCCGTTCGGGATGGCTTCGCATGAAGACCTCTACAATAACGCTTGATGAAGTGGGTAATCCGACCTTTATCGGACATCGCCAGTCGGAAAAGGACTTTACTGCTACCACGAAGGTAGATGTATCTGGACTAAAAGATGGAGGTGTGGCAGGTATTACAGCATACGCAGCCCATCATAATCACTATGACGTACAAGTCGTGGCTCGTGACGGGAAACGCTATGTGCAGGCAAAGATACGAATTGGCGAGATGGAACACATCGAGAAAGAGATTCTACTCTCGACAAAAATCGTATATCTGCGTATTACAGCCGATTCTCAGTTCTATCACTTGTATTACTCAACAGACAACAAGGATTTCGTTCATCTAGCACGTCAGGATTACCGTTATCTAAGTACCGAAACTATTGGAGGCTTCTGTGGTGTACACATTGGTATTTTTGCACATACACTAAATAAAACTCAAAGCTACGCTGACTTTGACTGGACAGATTTCAACTTCAAAGCACAATAACAATTTGTATATTTATCGCAATTGATATTTATAACGATATGAACCCAATATTTCGACGTACAGAGTTGCTGCTAGGCGAGGATGCCCTCAAACAATTGTCAGAGAAACGTGTGATTATCTTTGGCGTAGGAGGTGTAGGCTCTTGGTGTGCTGAAAGTCTGATTCGTACAGGCATTCAACAGCTTACTATCGTTGACAGTGATCGAGTATGCATTACAAATATCAACCGCCAACTGATGGCCACCAGTCAAACAGTTGGGCAAGTGAAGGTTGAGGTGCTCAAAGAGCGTCTGCTCAGCATCAATCCTCGAGCAGAAATCACAGCCTTACAGCAGATTTTCACGGCCGAGACAGCAGAGAGTTTCAATATTGGTAACTATGACTATGTAATAGATGCTATCGATTCGCTGAAAGATAAGGTGCTACTGATCCAGATGGCTACAGAGGCTGGCATATGTTTCTTCTCGTCAATGGGAGCAGCCCTGAAGATGGACCCTACGAGGATTAAAGTGGCAGAGTTTTGGAAGATTCAAGGTGATCCTCTGGCTCGTGCCCTCCGCAGACGATTCAAGCGTGACGGACATTTTCCTAAACGTAAGTTCCTATGTGTATATTCAGACGAACTCCTGCAAAATAAAGGTCACAATGCCACATGCGGCACATCACAATGTGTGTGTCCCAAAGCACAAGAAGGACCAGGCGATCCCAGCTTGGTCAATCATGAGTGGTGCTCTTCGAAGGCACAAATCAATGGAACCTTAGCCCATATCACAGCTATCTTCGGCTTCATGTTAGCCGGATTGGTGATACAGGACTGTTGCCGAGAACAATAGACTTTTTAAGCATGAACGACAAAGTTTTAACTGTCCTGTTTCGACTGACAATGGACCACAAATAGATGTAAAGCAGAAAACAGACCCGAGGTGGCCCGTCAAAGAATATTGACGGGCACCACGACCTTGAATGTAATATTTCGTCCCATATTGAAGACACCTTGACGACTTGTTACACTATTCATATCAGCATATTTTAGTCGACTCAGATGACTCTGATAGGCACGATTCAGTAAATTATCTGCAGTAATGTACAACTCGGCTATCTTTTTACCCTTCCACGTTAGATCTGTACCTGCAGAGATATTCAGCAACGAATAACTAGGAGTAGCAGTCTCTGTGTTATCTACCGCATAAATGTGGTTTTGCTTCAAGTAACAATCAATCCCTGCTGCTATATAGAGATTGTCTGCTGACAAGCCTTTTGCATTGTGGGTATGACGTGAATGAGAACCCATTGTAGGGTGTGTATGATGCAATAACTCCCATTTCAGTTCACTAGTCCAACGTGGTGCGGGTGTATATGGTAGATATTTCGACGCATTAGGTTGATGTAATTGGCGGGCATTCACGTAAGAAAAGGTATTTTCGATGTGAAGAGAGTGAATTGGATGAACATCAACGCCAGCCTCGAAACCCAATAGACGTGCATCACCCTGCGTGTAACTATAAACGGGGTGTTCATCAATTTCGCTTCCTTCCCCCTTCAGGAAGATGTAGTGGTTGATGCGGTTAGCAAAAAGCGCCAGTTGTGCAGAAACATATTGACCAGTATAATCTATACCCAAGTCGGCTTGAAGACTATATTCTGGTTTCAGTTGCTGGTTGCCAAGTTCATAACGAAGTGCCCCTTCGTGTGTGCCGTTTGATCCCAGTTCGCTCATGTTTGGTGCACGGAAACCGCGAGCTACATTCAGGCGTATATTCAGTTGATCGCTTACATTCCAAACGGCACCTAGACTACCAGTCACACTATTAAAGTTACGACTAAAGTCTTTAAACCGTATTACACCATCTTCCTCCAATGCGTCTCCATGCAGATGACGATAATCCATGCGTACACCTCCATTCAACGTCAATTGATTCAGTTGTTTACTAGCTGTTGCATAGATGCCAAAGTCGAATAGATGATAGGCTGGAATGAGGAACTCTTCACCTAAGTTTTGCGATTGCTGCCACATGCCCTGTGCACCTGTTGTAAATTTCCATCCATTAAAATCATAAGTCAGATAACGCAAGTCATAGGTCATAGTATGGAGTCTGAAGTAGAGGGCAGGATTGTGCTCATCTTCTTCAAACTCTTGACGGCGGTTCTGCTGATAGCCTAATATGGCCTTTATCCATCCTGTCGAAAGATTCAATGAGTTGTCCCAAACGAGTTTATAATGTTTCACCTGTTGGAAAGGAATTGTTTTGATGTAGCTGTATTTACTCCAGTTATCCTCATGGCTTAACTGTCCAGTTAACTCGTCACGCTCTCCCTCAATAATTCCAGGCGTTTGATGATAGATGGAACCAATCAGTTTAGAATAACCCCATGTTTTCTGGACACCAAGCATGAGTCGACCAGACATCTCCTTAAACTGAGAGCCTGGCACGTAACTGTCGTACTTGTTTTTGTAAGCATGAGCCATTTTACCGCTCCAACGAGCATCCCACACAAAACCATGTTGGTTTCCTTGCAGATTGAGCGAATAGCCCAACAAACCATTGTTCGTTTGAAATTCTGTCATTACATTACCTCGCAATTCTCCCTCTGAGAGTGAAGGTTGACTATGCATGATGACAACTCCAGCCATCGCATCCGAGCCATACATAAGCGAAGCAGGACCTTTCAAAACCTCCACAGAGCTAACACATCCTTCATCAACCTCAACACCATGCTCGTCACCCCATTGCTGTCCCTCCTGGCGCACACCTTCACTCATCACTACTACACGATTGTAGCCAAGTCCGCGTATAATAGGTTTCGAAATACCACTTCCTGTTGTAAGCTGACTCATACCAGGCTGACGAATAATCGCATCGATGATATTTGTAGACGTTGTAGATCGCAGTTCTTTCGAATTAACGACACTAATAGGAACTGTTGATTGTTTCAGTTTTGTATCACCAGTAACTCCTGTTACAATCACTTCGTTCAAATTTAAATGACGATAAAAAACATCAGATGTATCATTACCATGATCATGTTGTATGTTTGTATTGCTGCCTTGTGCTGCCACAGTTAGGTATATACCCAACAATGGCAGAATGAGAAATAGTCTTTTCATTCTGTATAATATTTATTGTTATTAATATTAATGTGTGTTTTGTGCTGTATGGAAATGTATCTGCACTTGAAATGGTTCTTAGACAGCTGGAGGACCACGTGTCACATTAATGCTCAAAAACCGTACAAGAAGATTCGATTGACTTTGAGCAAGACTAATTTTACAGAAACTATTAGTTGGGATGACATCTAAAATAGATGCTGTCAACATAGGAAGAGATAGGAACTGACAAAGTAGGCATTCGTGAAATGTCAGTTCCTGTTGTGTGATATGTCCTCCGCAGTGATGTTCTACACAATCTGAACATTCATTAGGTTTGCAAGAAGAATGAATGGAGTGGATGTGAAACGACGACAACAATAGCATTGGTAGCAGTACTGCCAACAATACTCTTGATGCTATCTGTCGTTTCATTTGTGAATTCATGGATACAAAGGTACAATCTTTCAAAAATAGTATGTATCTTTTTTCAATCTATTTTACAAATAAATACATATTGTTTTTATTCCCACTCAAGTATATGAGTTCTGTTGATACTCATTAACTTAGCTGCTGCAATTTCTATTGTAGTGACAGTTTTCCGTGTCATCTTTTACATTTCTTGTGCAAAGGATATGAACCAATACAATTTGCTCTCTTTATAGGAAATATGTATTCCATATCAAAAAGGACTGTCCTTCTGATGGACTTTCATTATAGTTTGTTGTTGTTGAGTGTGTGTGATATGTTGTTTACACCTTATTAATATATAAATAATGGAAAACACCTATCAAAAACAGAATGGATATTAAACATCCAAAGTCAGACGGGCCATAGAATATAGCCTTGTTTGGGTAAGGCTACTTCCAATTATAAGACAGGATCAAGTTCCTTTCTCCTTTATACAAAGGCATTTCCGTTTGCGAAGTTATCTGTCTCTACTGAAAACTATCCATTAGTATGATGCTTTTTCGTGCAACTTAATACACTTTTTTCTACTATTCCGAAGTTTTTCCCGTTTTTTCAGCCACCTTTTCAGCCGAAATCACTACCGTTCACCTGATGGATACAGTAGTCTTCAGGTTCTGCTCGTATTAATCTCATTGAAGGTAAGGCCAAAACGACGAAGCTGCCCCATCGGGGCAAATCCGTACTTCGGCAACAATTTGGAATCCAGAAACTCCAACACCAAGAACCTGGAAGTACGGGACTCTGCACTGTTAATAATCTCATTGACAGTAAATTGCTGTAGTGATCCTGTCCATCAGGATGTCAGGCAACTCTGCGATGACTTGAGCTGGCAGGATGGCCTCGGACCCAGATATACTTTCGGTGAGATTAAGACTGGAATTCAGGAAGATGCTCCGCCGTCCCTCGAAAATGTGCTGAAGAAATGAGTGTGCTGAATTAAATCTGTAATAGCATAATGCAGCACGCCAGTTATAGTGCTGCAATATATCTTTGATTAAATCGGACGGTTG
>CACZXN010000024.1 GCA_902785075.1 uncultured Bacteroidales bacterium
GCTCTGTGAAAAAAGCTACCTTCTGGCGAATGGCGTAACGAAGAAACAACCTTTCTACCAACTCACCAAGACCGAGTGCCTGTACATCGCCACGAAGTTGAACTATGAGGCACATGCTAAGTTGGTGATGCGTTGGGAGGAGTTGGAACGTCATGGCGTCTTTTCGTCGATGAAATGGGGGAAAAATAGCGAAAAGTATCATATATGACTTAACGATGTTACATATTTACAATAATATATAACGTATGATACATGTATATTGTAAATATTACATATGATTAATAAGATAGAGGGGGTATGAAAGCCCGGGCTGAAACTTCAGCTCGGGGGCCTACAAGGATGCCAACAGCAAGAATGATAGTTAATGGGCGCAATTTGCGCTGGTTAATTACAAAGACAAGAAGGTGAGCACCGCCCCGATTCGGGGCACTGCTTCTGCCAGCAAACTAAACATGTTGATTCTGAGGATAATGGAGTCGCGAAACGCGACACCATTGGTGGCAAATTAGGGCGACGAACAGCAAAAAACCGGTTTTTTTTCTAAATCTCTAAACGCTAATCTCTCAACTCTGAACTTTTTTTTGTAACTTTGCAGAGAAATTAAAATGAAGGAATCATGGAAGGTTATATGGTGTCAGCACGCAAGTATCGTCCGATGACGTTCGACTCGGTAGTGGGGCAGGGTGCCTTGACTACGACGCTGAAGAAGTCGATTCAGACGGGACATCTTGCGCATGCTTATCTGTTTTGCGGACCTCGTGGGGTAGGCAAGACCACTTGTGCCCGCATCTTTGCGAAGATTATCAACTGTATGTCGCCTACCGACGATGGTGAGGCTTGTGGTGTTTGTGAGTCGTGTATGGCTTTCAACGAGCAGCGTTCGCTGAATATCTATGAGTTGGATGCGGCTTCGAATAATACGGTAGAAGATATAAGAAACCTGATTGAACAGACGCGCATTCCTCCTCAGATAGGTAAATATAAGGTGTTTATCATCGACGAGGTGCACATGTTGTCGAATCAGGCGTTCAATGCCTTCCTGAAGACATTGGAGGAACCGCCTCACTATGTGATTTTCATTCTCGCTACGACAGAGAAGCATAAGTTGCTGCCAACGATCCTGAGCCGTTGTCAGATATACGACTTCAATCGCATGACCATCAAGGACATTGTGGCTCATCTGCAGAAGGTGGCAGAAAAGGAGGGCGTGACAGCAGAGCCGGAGGCTTTGGCTGTGATTGCCGAGAAGGCCGATGGTGGTATGCGTGATGCGTTGTCGATATTCGACCAGGTCACTGCCTATTGCGACGGAAATATCACCTACAAGCAGACGATCGCTAACCTCAACGTGCTCGACTACGATTACTATTTCAAGTTGGTTGATTACTTCCTGGGAGGGCAGATTCCTGAAATCATGAGTACGTTCAACGAAATCATCAACAAGGGCTTCGAGGGCAATCATTTCATCAATGGGTTGAATGCTCACCTGAGGAACTTGCTGATGTGTAGGGACGAGAAGACGACCCAGTTGCTTGATACGAACGACAATGTGCGTCAGCGATACATTGAGCAGTCGAAAAAATGCAAGCCGCAATTCCTCTATCGTGCCATCAGAAAGTGTACGGATTGCGACATCAACTATAAGCTGAGCCAGAACAAACGGTTGTTGGTTGAGATTACGCTGATTGAGATAGCACAGTCAACTCAAGACGAAGGAGCTTCGGCGGGGCGTCGCCCTGCTAAGACATTAAAACCATTATTCAACAGAGCCGCAGTGAAGAAGTCAGTAGCTGCTGCTCAACCTGCCGTTTCCACAACTGCAACTCCCACAACGGCAGCTCCCACAACTGCAGCTCCCACAACTGCAACTCCCACAACTGCAACTCCCACAACTGCAACTCCCACAACTGCAGCTCCCCAACAGGAAGCGCCCAACAAAAGTGCTCAACCTGCTCCGACCACAGCTCCTGTACCGGCTTTGCCAGCTGATGCTACGTTCGACGAAGAGAACCTGACGCGAGCCATCAAAATCTTTTCGCAGACTTTGCCGCATGGAGGCATACGTGCCCAGTTGTTCCGTCTGACGCCACGACTGTTGGGTGCCGACTCGTTTGAAATCGAGGTCGATAATCCGGCCATTGAAGCACAGATGCGACAATACCTGCCACAACTGACGGAATATGTAAAGACTGCCCTGAAAATGTCATCGGTACGAGCCGTCGTGAAAGTTGCGGAGTTCGACCCGACAATTGTGCTTACGAATGCACAATATTACGCAAAAATGAAAGAAAAGAATCCCGTTTTGGCAATTCTTGAGAAAGAAATGCAACTTCATCTCTAATTATTTGGTGATTCGAAAAAAAATGACTAACTTCGCAGCGAATTTTCAAAGGCTCTGTTACTGATCAATGAAACGAACATTCAAGCATTTCCTGATGAGATACAAATACGTGATTTCGATCGTCGTATTTGGTGTGCTGATTGGTTTTGTCGGCGATCATTGTCTGGTGAAGCGTTATCAACAGAAACAGGAGATAGCCGAACTGAAGAGCCAGATCAACGAACAGAAGAGAATATACGAGAACGATAAGATAGATTTAGAGAGAATACATAACAATCCCGAAGCTGTGAAGCGTGTGGCGCGTGAAAAGTATTATATGAAGACAGAAGATGAAGAAATCTTCGTGATTGACGACGATGATTAACAAATTAAATGAGTAAAGACAACGTATTAGGGTATATCGCAAATATTGGTGAAGTTTTGGTTTTAATTGGTGCCGCTCTTTGGATAACAGGATGTGAATTCTTAAACTATGTTTTTGCAGTAGGTACTTTGCTTTTTGCTATAGGCAGATTCTTTGAAAAACATCCTCAATCAACAATAACACTCCGCCGACTTTACTTACAACGCACGATTGGTGTTGTCATACTGATCGTTGCCGCATTGCTGATGTTCTTCTATGAATACATCAACGGGATTGAAATCAGCGATTACAAAGTGCACGCCACCGCATCTGCGTGGTTGTTGCCATTCTTCATATTTGTAGTAATAGAATTATATACGGCATTTCGCATACCAAGCGAACTTAAAAAAGAAAACAAATGACACTATCCGAGTTAACAGCAGTTTCTCCCATCGACGGACGCTATAGAGGCAAGACCGATTGTCTGGCACCTTACTTTTCAGAGTATGCTTTGATTAAGTATCGTGTAAGGGTAGAGATAGAGTATTTCATCGCATTGACGGCTTTTCTCAAAGTGTTTGAAGTCGGCAAGGTAGAATCGGCTTTGCGTGCCATCTACCAAAATTTTACGGAAGCAGATGCACAACGCATTAAAGATATAGAAAAGGTAACCAATCACGATGTGAAGGCTGTCGAATACTTCATCAAGGAGAAGTTTGACGAGATGGGCGGCTTGGAACCCTATAAGGAGTTCATCCATTTCGGATTGACCAGTCAGGACATCAACAACACAAGCGTGCCCCTCTCAATCAAGGAAGCCCTCGAAGACGTCTATTACCCAATGATGGACGAGTTGATTGCTCAACTGCAGGAATATGCAGATGCGTGGAAAGACATCCCGATGTTGGCAAAGACACATGGTCAGCCAGCTTCGCCAACCCGTTTGGGTAAGGAAGTGATGGTTTATGTGTATCGACTGACCGAACAACTCAACGCCTTGAAGGCTTGCAAGATTACAGCTAAGTTTGGTGGTGCTACAGGCAATTACAATGCTCATCATGTGGCATATCCTCAGATTGACTGGAAGGCATTCGGCAATCAGTTCGTAAGTGAGCGTCTGGGATTGGAGCGCGAGCAATGGACCACACAAATCAGTAATTACGACAATCTGGGAGCGGTGTTCAACGCAATGGCTCGCATCAATACCATCATGATTGACCTCGACCGCGATTTCTGGATGTATGTGTCAATGGAATACTTCAAGCAGAAGATAAAGGCAGGCGAAGTAGGTTCGAGTGCAATGCCTCACAAAGTCAATCCAATCGACTTCGAGAATTCGGAGGGAAACCTCGGTATCGCAAACGCCATCCTCTCACATCTGGCAAACAAACTGCCTGTGTCACGTCTGCAACGCGACCTTACTGATTCAACTGTATTGCGCAATGTGGGAGTGCCAATGGGACACATGGTGATTGCCATTCAGAGTTCGCTCAAGGGATTGCGCAAGCTGTTGATCAACGAGGCAGCCATCCAGCGCGACCTCGACAATTGCTGGGCAGTATGTGCAGAGGGTATTCAGACAATCCTCCGTCGTGAAGGCTATCCACATCCTTACGAAGCATTGAAGGCACTCACTCGTACGAACAATGCCATCACTCAGCAGAGTATTGCCGACTTTATCGAAGGATTAGAGGTCGGTGAGCAGGTAAAGGAAGAACTACGGCAGATTACGCCGAACACATATTATGGAATGTAAGGACACAATGTCCAATATACAAACACAGTATTTATGTGAATAAAGAAATTTAGTTAATTAACACAAATCAATTTTAAGTGATTATGGAAAATGAGAAATGGCACAACGATGCCAATGAAAAACGTCCTCAGCGTCCTCGTTTTACGCGAGTAGAGCGAGCTTACAGTGCAAATGGTAATTCAGGTGAACATGCATTCCGTCCACAAGGATTTGAGTCGCATGCAACGAATGGTGAACATCAAGGAAGCTATAACACACCTCGTCAGGGTGGTTATAATCGTCAGGGAAACGGTCAGGGCGGTTACAACAACAATCGTCAGGGTGGTTACAACAACAATCGCCAAGGTGGTTTCAACAATCGTCAGGGAAATGGTCAAGGCGGTTACAACAACAATCGCCAGGGTGGTTACAACAACAATCGCCAAGGCGGCTACAACAACAATCGCCAAGGCGGCTACAACAACAATCGTCAAGGCGGTTACAATAAGCAGCGTCAGGGTGGTGGACAAGGACTGTTCCGCCAGCGTTCTGCCGATTACAATCCAAATGCAAAATACAGCTTAAAGAAGCAAATAGAATATAAGGAGTATCTTGACGACCCGAATGCTCCAATCCGTTTGAATAAGTTCCTTGCAAATGCAGGTGTATGCTCACGTCGTGAGGCAGACGAATTTATCCAGGCAGGAGTGATCAAGGTAAACGGTGAAATTGTTACAGAGCTGGGTACAAAAGTACAGCGCACAGATCAGGTTCACTTCCATGACCAGTTGGTAAGTCTTGAGAAGAAAGTTTATGTGTTGCTGAACAAACCAAAGGATTATGTCACAACAGCCGATGATCCTCAGGCACGTAAGACCGTGATGGATCTTGTAAAGAACTGTTGCCGCGAACGAATCTATCCAGTAGGACGACTCGACCGCAACACAACAGGTGTACTGCTCTTCACCAACGATGGAGAACTGGCTTCGAAGCTGACACATCCAAAGTTCTTCAAGAAGAAAATCTATCATGTCTATCTCGATAAGAATTGCGCAGCAGCCGACTTGCAGAAAATAGCAGAGGGTATCGAACTCGAAGACGGTCCAATCCATGCAGATGCTATCAGCTACGCAAGCGATACTGACCGCAAGCAAATCGGTATTGAGATTCACTCAGGAAAGAACCGTATCGTTCGTCGTATCTTTGAAGCTCTCGGCTACAGAGTCATCAAACTCGACCGAGTTGTCTTTGCCGGATTGACGAAGAAAGGACTCAAGCGTGGAGATTGGCGATTCCTCACAGAGCAGGAAGTTGCGATGCTTCACATGAATACACAAGACTAAGGCAGTTAGTGTAAAGTCTCAAATGTAAATAGTTAGAACAATGAAACGAACAAAGATAGTAGACCTGTTGAAACGTGAAGATTATGGCTCACAGGTCTGTGTGAAAGGATGGGTAAGAACCAAACGTGGTAGTAAAGCGGTTAACTTTATTGCGCTCAACGACGGCTCTACCATCAATAATGTGCAGGTAGTGGCTGACGTTGAGAAGTTTGACCCAGAGATGATGAAACTCATCACCACTGGTGCATGCCTCAGCGTTGAGGGACAGATGGTGCAAAGCATAGGCTCTGGTCAAGCAGTAGAAATACAGGCAACCGCCATCGAGGTGCTTGGCGAGTGCCCTGCCGACTACCCAATGCAGAAGAAAGGACAGAGTTTCGAATATATGCGTCAGCATGCTCACATGCGTCTGCGTACCAATACATTCGGAGCTGTGATGCGTATTCGTCACAACATGGCGATGGCTATTCATACCTATTTCCATGAGCACGGATATTTCTATTTCCATACACCACTCATCACGGCAAGCGACTGCGAAGGAGCAGGCAACATGTTCCAGGTGACAACCAAGAACCTGTATGACTTGAAGAAGGACGAGCAGGGTAAGATTATCTACGACGACGACTTCTTCGGACAGCAGACATCGCTCACGGTGAGCGGACAGCTTGAAGGCGAACTCGGAGCTACTGCACTTGGAGCTATCTACACCTTTGGCCCAACATTCCGTGCAGAGAATAGTAACACTCCAAGACACTTGGCTGAGTTCTGGATGATTGAACCTGAAGTGGCATTCATTGATCAGGAAGAGTTGATGGACCTTGAGGAAGATTTTATCAAGTATTGCGTCAAGTGGGCCCTTGACCACTGCAAGGATGACCTCAACTTCCTCAACAAGATGATTGACAACGGACTTATTGAACGCCTCGAAGGTGTGCTCAAGGAAACCTTTGTCCGACTGCCTTATACCAAAGGAATAGAAATACTGCAAGAAGCGATTAAAAACGGTCGTAAGTTTGAATTCCCATGCAATTGGGGTGATGATCTTGCATCCGAGCACGAGCGCTACCTTGTGGAGGAACATTTCAAGAAGCCTGTCATTATGACTGACTATCCTCGCGAGTTCAAGTCGTTCTACATGAAACAGAACGAACAGACAGCAGATGGAGGTTCGGTTGGCTATCAGGGAGCAATCGCACCAGGACCAACGATGCAGGGTACGGACGTACTCTTCCCACAGATTGGCGAAATCATCGGAGGTTCGGTACGTGAAGCATCTTATGACAAACTTATGGGAGAAATTGAACGACGTAAGATGGATATGACCCACCTGTGGTGGTATCTCGATACACGTAAGTATGGCTCATGTCCACATGGAGGATTCGGATTGGGATTCGAGCGACTTATCCTCTTTGTGACAGGAATGCAAAACATCCGCGATGTGATACCATTCCCCCGTACACCAAAGAACGCAGAGTTTTAACCTCTGCGTTTTTTTTGTAATCGAACTGTTCGGATAGGATAATATTGACGATACAGAATTAGCCGTTAGTCGTAACAATCTTGCAATTGGCTGGCTGGCGGATGTTTTCATCAAGGATTATCTCACCGATACTGTCAGCTTTGATGCTACCTGTCAGCGGATTCTTTACACTCACGATATGCCCCTTTATGTCAGCAGTTACTTCGCTGTATTCGAAGGCAAGGTCGGCATCTTCACCCATCGTGCAATCCTCCATTTGTAGGTCGTGTGCGTAACAGAGAGGTTGGGTACCAAGAACGTGACAACGAATCAGGCGCAGATTCTTACTATGCCATCCTAAGTATTCGCCATTGATTGTTGAGTCGTACACAGTGACGTTCTCTGTATTCCAAAAGGCATCTTTGGTATTGAGTGTTGAGTTGCGAATCACGATGTTACGGCTGTATTGGAACGAATAATTACCTTGTAAAGTCAGATGATCAATCTCGATGTCTTCACAGTGCATCATGATGTAGTCAGCATGCTCTGCATTCACATCCTTCAGTTGGATATCCTTGCAGTGCCACAAGGTTTCTTGAGCATTGGGAAGATTTACGTTGCGGAGTTTCAGGTGTTCCATATCGCGGAACATCTTCGGAGCTTCAACGAGTGTATCGCTCATTTCTAGGTGGCGTGAGTACCACAAAGCAGCACGTGCTCCTTCTGTGAATAGGCAGTTGCTAATGATAAAGTGGTCATTGTGCCAGAAAGGGTATTTACCTTCGAAACGGCAATGCTCAGCTGTTATGTCTTTGCATTCCTTAAGTGCCGACTCTCCTGCATGAATTGTCACGTCAATCAGTTGGAGATGATGTGAGGCAAACAAAGGCCGTTCTCCACCGAATTCATTGTTCTTTATAGTTGTCATAGTTTATAGTTTACCGTTTACCGTTTACCGTTTACAGTTTACCGTTTATAGTTTACCGTTTATAGTTTACCGTTTACAGTTTACCGTTTACAGTTTATAGTTTATAGTTTACAGATGAAAGTTGATAAATTGAATCTTGAATTATCTTTAGCTCTTAGTTCCTAGTTCTTAGTTCCTACTCCCCTCCATAGAGGGAGGGGTAAGGGGGAGGGTCTTTTCTCCTAAGGGGGACTGGGGAGTCCTTTTTTCGTTTTCTTTATCATCCTAATCAGCATCACAACCCCTCGAACACACAATTCCGAAGCCATTGCTATCCATACACCGGTTAGCCCCCATTGAGAAGCAACGAGTGCAGCAAATGGTATTCGAATGAGCCATATACTACCCAGTTGAATAATACTTGGCAAGAGTGTGTCACCCATTCCTACAAAAATGCTATAGCAGATAATAGAAGTCGCGAACATAGGTTCGGCAAAAGCTTCGATACGCAGAACGCGGGTGGTAAGTTGTTGGACATCAATATCGGGGGTCATTAAGCTCATCAAGTCGGGTACCGTGATGTACATCACGATTGCTAATAATGACATGATAGCGACTCCCATCCCCAGAGCAATAAAAGCGAATTTGTGGATAAGGTCATGTCTTTGTGCGCCAAGACTTTGTCCGATGAGTGTAGTAGCCGCCTCACCTATGCCGTATCCAGGCATATAGCAAAGACTCTCAATGGTGATTCCCATTGCGTTGGCTGCGATGGCAACTGTGCCAAGAGGGGCAACGATGACTGTTGACGTAATCTGTGCAGCACACGAGATAATCCGCTCCAGTCCTATTGGAGAACCAATCATCAATGCTTTCTTCAGAACACGGTTCTCGGGCAGCAACTTACCTTTGAAGTCAAGACGTAACTCTTTTGATTTGCGACACATGTGGTAGATGAGATAGAGCGCACCAAGATGCCACGCAGTACATGTGCCTAGTGCAGCCCCCAAGACACCCAAACCTAATCCTGGGCAAGTGAACTGCCACCCCAGCAGGCTTATTTCGCGAGTCGGGAAGATGAAGAAAAAGTTGAACACCACATCGAATGCACAGATGATGACCGACAAGATACTTGGCAGTTTCATATCACCACTACAGCGGAGCATCCCAACCAGGAGCATATAAACCATCATGAGCGGCATTGAACACACAAAGACAAGAAAGTAGATGCCAGCATCTTCAACAATATCCGCATTACCTCCTAACCAAATAGGCAGTTGACGGCTGATGCTGATACCGACTATCATGAGGAAACTACCGAAGATGAGAGCAGCTGTGAACGCCTGTCTCAATACGTCGTTAGCCTCCTTTTTCTTTTTGGCACCGAACAAATGTGCCACTTGTACCGAGAATCCTGAAGAAACAGCGCTACATACACCACCCATCATCCATGTGGACGTAGCGATAAGTCCAATGGAAGCAGTCGCATTTGCTCCCAAACTTCCTACCATAGCCGTATCAATATAATCCATCACGATGTTGTTGAGATTCGACAAGATAGCAGGCAGGCTTAGCATGAATGCAAGTCGAATCTGCTCACTAAGCCTTACGTGCTCTGTCGAGTGAATGGTATGTGCTAACCTTTCTTGTGTCGTCATTTCTTGGTATTTTCCTGAAATAGCACTATATTTTTTGCAAAGATACGAAATAAAACACAAATTTTAATGCATAATCCATAATTATTTGCTAACTTCGCTGTCGATTGTAAATTGTACATTATAATTATTAATAGTAAATTGCCAAAGAGAATATGGTAAATATAACAGAACGTTTCTTAAACTACACTAAGTTCGACACCCAGTCGAGCGAAGAGGGTGAAGGTTGCCCAAGTACACCGAAGCAATTGTTGTTTGCAGAGTTCTTGAAGAACGAGTTGGTTGCTGAAGGTTTGCAAGATGTTGAGATGGATGAGCACGGATATATCTATGCTACGCTACCTGCCAACATTGATGCAGATGTGCCTGTTGTGGGGTTTATTGCCCACATGGACACCAGCCCTGATTGTTCGGGTGCGGATATCAAACCCCGTATCGTCAAGGGCTATGACGGTAAAGATATAGAACTGAGCGATGGTATTGTTTCTTCTCCAGAGAAGTTTCCCGAACTGCTCAACCACATTGGTGAGGACTTGATCGTGACGGATGGGCATACGCTTCTTGGAGCAGACGATAAAGCCGGAATCGCTGAAATTGTTCAAGCGATGGTGTATCTGCAGCATCATCCGGAAGTGAAGCATGGGAAAATCCGTGTTGCCTTCAACCCTGATGAGGAAATTGGTATGGGTGCACATTTGTTCGATGTGGAAAAATTCGGTTGTCAGTTTGCTTACACGATGGATGGTAGTGAGGTTGGAGAATTGGAGTTTGAGAACTTCAATGCTGCTTCGGCAAAGATTCGCATCAAGGGGGTCAGTGTACATCCCGGATACGCAAAGGGGAAAATGGTAAATGCTGGTAGGATTGCAACGGAGTTAGTGCAGATGCTTCCTCAAGATGAGACTCCTGAAACGACTGAAGGGTATGAGGGTTTCTTCCATCTTACTGGAATACAAGGTGGTTGTGAGAAGGCAGATGTGGCTTTTATCATAAGAGATCATCATCGTTTGAAGTTTGAAAAGCGCAAGGAGCGTATGGAGGAAGTGGTGGCAGTAATCAATGCGAAATATGGTGATGGGGTAGCTGAGCTCGATATGAACGATCAGTATTATAACATGCGAGAGAAGGTTGAACCCATGATGTATATCATAGATATCGCTAAGAAGGCAATGGAAGAAGCAGGTGTTACTCCAAGAATACAAGCCATTCGAGGTGGTACAGATGGGGCGCAACTATCGTTTAAGGGGCTTCCTTGTCCAAATATCTTTGCTGGTGGAATCAATTTCCATGGGCCTTTCGAGTTCGTGCCCATTCAGTCGATGGAGAAGGCGATGATGACTGTGGTGAATATCTGTAAGTTGGTAGCAGAAAAGGGGCATTGAGATGGAAGCAAGACTTGATAAATGGTTGTGGGCCGCTAGGATTTTCAAAACTCGCTCGATTGCTATTGATGCTTGTAAGAACGGCCGTGTGATGATGAATGGAGTGAAGCTGAAACCATCACGCATGATTAAAGAAGGCGACGAGATTCAAGTGCGCAAACCACCAGTTACTTATACGTTCCGTGTGTTGCAAGCCATACAGAACAGGGTGGGGGCAAAATTGGTACCGGAAGTGTTAGAGAATATCACAACTCCTGATCAGTATGAGTTGTTGGAAATGAATCGCATCAGCGGATTTGTGAACAGAGCTCGAGGAACAGGTCGTCCTACCAAAAAAGAACGCCGTGATTTGGACGAGTTTGTCCAGCCGGCATTCTTCGGAGATTTTGATTTCGACTTCGATGATGACGAAGATGATGAATAAAATAAATAAAGGTGTAACGGAGTGTTGCACCTTTATTTGTTATTATAGTTGTTCATTGCGAATGTGATGCCTGATAGGCAGAATGCTTTGATCATCTCGCATGCCACACCTACC
Organism: uncultured Bacteroidales bacterium; assembly: GCA_902785075.1. Lineage (GTDB taxonomy): Bacteria > Bacteroidota > Bacteroidia > Bacteroidales > Bacteroidaceae > Colivivens. Next base: position 11,704 of record CACZXN010000024.1, read on the forward strand.
CGTTCGTCCATCCGCTCTAATTCTTCAGGTTCAAATTGACCCAGTACAAAATCAATTTGTGTGCCACGAGGGAAATCATTTCCTACTCCAAAGCGAATGCGTGCCCATTGCTGTGAACAAAGAACGGATGCGATATTCTTCAATCCATTGTGACCACCATCGCTACCGTTGGGACGAAGTCGCAGTTTTCCGAAGGGGAGGGCGAGGTCGTCGCAAATGATGAGCAGGTTCTCGGGTTGGATATTCTCCTTGTTCATCCAATAGCGGACAGCATTACCGCTGAGGTTCATATAGGTGCTTGGCTTCAGTAGTATTACTTCAGCATTTTTCACACGACCCATTCCGACAAACCCATAGCGCTTGTCTTCAAACGAAATGTTGGATGCCTTTGCAAAAGCATCCAACACTCTGAATCCTATGTTGTGGCGGGTGCCATCGTATTCGTCGCCGATATTACCCAAGCCAACAATCAAATACTTCATCGGTTGTCAATTATTCTGCTGCACCATCTTCAGAAGCTGCTTCAGCTGCATCAGAAGCAGAACGAGCTGCACGTGTCATACGAACACCACATACGACAACTTCCTTAGGAGTAACGATTTCGAGATTCTCGAACTGAAGTTCCTCAACCTTGATAGACTTACCAAGAGCGAGCTTTGTTACGTCGATATCCAATGTGTCAGGGAAGTTAGTGTAAAGTGCCTTTACTTTCAATTTGCGTACACTTGCTGAGAGCTTACCACCGGCTTTAACACCTTCAGCCAAACCGTTCAACTTGATAGGAATTTCAATGACAACTGGCTTGTCTTCAGTAATCTGGTAGAAGTCGACATGAAGTGGACGGTCGGTTACGAAGTCTGTTTGAAGTGCCTTGAGGATTGCCTTTACTGGTTTACCATCGAGGTTGAGGTTCACGATGTACACGTTTGGAGTGTAAAGCAACTTTGCAAGTTCCTTGTTTGTTACTGTGAACGACTTAGCTACAGGAAGGCCTTTCTCGTCCTTCTCAACACCATAAATAACGCATGGAACGAGGTCCTGCTTACGGATTTCGCGACTTGCCTTCTTTCCGAGGTCGGTGCGCAATGTACCGTTCAATGAGATTTCTTTCATTTTTTCTTTAATTTTTGTGTTACTATAAATTAAGTTGATGCTTAATTCGCCATCACACGTAGCCTTGCGGCTTTAGAGTGTTGCCCAAAAAAGCGGTGCAAAGTTAGTAAAAATAATTGAATTACGTTGTAAAATGGACGATAATTCTGTGAAATTGTTACTCTACTGCTATAAAACTTATTCTTTTGGCTTGTATTTGCTTCGTTTTTTGAGGCTTTTTATGCAATAAGGCGATGAGAATGAGTAAAGGTAGCGATGTTTGTTTTGCATATTTTGTGGTGGATTGCATCATAAAAAAACGAGCTAACTTCTCAGTCTGCTCGTAGTTTATGAAAAAGTCTTTACCTTATAGCAAAACTATATTACTTATAGCTTATCGATTGCAAATTTATTCAATAATTATAAATAACACAAATTTTTTTGATGTTTTTTGGAACATTTCGTGAAATATTGTACTATAATTTCATTTTTTTGTCCCCTCTACAAAGAAATCACCTCAAAACAGCAGATTGTGTCGCTTTGAGGTGATTGAGGTGAGTTGGATAGCTTTTCAGCAGGCTTTGCATTATCCGTGCTTTGCTTTATCCGTTCATTGTTGCGAGGAATTCTTCGTTGCTTTCTGTGCGTTCGATATGTTTCAGTATTGTATCCATTGCTTCCAAGTTGGTCATATCTGCAATATGATTTCGAATAATCCACATTCTTCTGCGGGTATTCTCGTCTTGGAGCAGGTCGTCGCGTCGAGTGCTTGATGCGATGAGGTTTACTGCTGGGAAGATTCGCTTGTTTGCTAATGTGCGATCGAGCTGCAATTCCATATTTCCTGTACCTTTGAACTCTTCAAAGATGACTTCGTCCATTTTCGAACCTGTATCGATTAGTGCGGTAGCGATGATGGTGAGTGAACCTCCTCCTTCGATGTTTCGTGCAGCTCCGAAGAATCGTTTTGGTTTTTGGAGTGCATTTGCATCTACACCACCTGTGAGTACCTTTCCGGATGCTGGGCTTACGGTGTTGTAGGCACGTGCAAGACGGGTGATGGAGTCGAGGAATATGACGACATCGTGTCCGCATTCTACCATACGTTTTGCTTTCTCCAATACCAGATTGGCTATTTTTACGTGATTGTCGGCTGGGGCGTCGAATGTTGATGCTATTACTTCTGCGTTCACGGTACGAGCCATATCCGTTACTTCTTCAGGACGTTCGTCAATGAGCAGCATCATCAAGTATGCTTCTGGGTGATTGCGTGCGATGGAGTTGGCTATGTCCTTCATCAGCAATGTCTTACCTGTCTTTGGTTGTGCTACGATGAGTGCTCGCTGTCCTTTTCCGATAGGGGAGAAGAGGTCAACTATACGGGATGAAGGTGTGTCGCCTTTTCCGCTACATAATTTGAATTTTTCTTCTGGGAATAGTGGCGTGAGGTATTCGAATGGTACTCGGTCTCTTACGACAGATGGTGCGCATCCGTTGATTTTCTCAATGCTTACCAATGGGAAGAACTTCTCTCCTTCGTGTGGTGGGCGTATGGTTCCTTCGACAACATCACCTGTTTTCAATCCGTAATGTTGTACTTGTGACGGGTTGACATATATATCGTCTGGAGATGTGAGGTAGTTGTAGTCGGAACTACGCAAGAATCCGAAGTCGCCTGAAAGGTCGAGCACACCAGAAACTGATACGATGTTGTTGAAGTTATAGGGTTCAACATCGATGTTAGGCATGTCGTAATCTTCTTGATAAGATTCGTTGCCGCTGGTGGCAGATGCTTCCTGCGTTTTCGACTCGAACATGCTCTTGTCTTCGTGGTTGAATTGTCTGAAATAATTCAAAGGTGCATGTTCTTCTTGGTTCATTTCGTTAGGGATGTCTTCTACGATGATGAAATCTGTATCGTCGTCGAATGGTTCCTGGCTTGCGTTCGAGCCACGGTTGGTTGGTGTGGAATATGATTCCTCTCCTTCCGTTGAAGCATCATCAGCAGCTTCTTCTTCTTCCTCTTCTGAGAATTTGGGGCTGAAATCCATGAGGGATGTCTTCTGGTGCGTTTTTGCCTCAGAGGCATCTCCGTTTTCTGCTGAGTCAAACAAGGTAGCCTGATTGTCTTTGTCCGTTGTTTCGGATTTGTTTTCTTCAGGAGCTTGCTCTGTTGCAGCTTGGTTTTTCTTAGGTCTGCCGCGTTTTTTCTTTGGCGTCTCTACAGTTTCTTCTGCAGTAGGGACTTCTGGAGCAGGTTCTGCGGGCTGTTCCTCTGTTTCAACAGGTTCGTCCTTCTTAGGTCTGCCGCGTTTTTTCTTCGCAGGCTCTGCTGCTGTTTCCACAGGAGTTTGTTCTTCAGTTGGCTTTGGCGCCTCTTCAGGATTGCCTTCTGTGTCCTTCAGCAGGTCTTTCTCTTCTTGGGACAAATCGTTGAATAGTGAGTTTGATGGAGCAGAAACCGTTGTCTGCTTTTCTATTTTTTTAGCCTTGAGTTGGTTTGCCGAGTAAACAAAATCGACCGTCTTAATTCTGTTTCGTTTTTTAGGCTTTTCCACCGCTTTTTGAGCAGCAGAAACGCTTTCGTGGTCGATAATGTCATACATCAACGCTGCATGGTCTTTCTTGTTAGAACTGATTCCATACTCGTCTGCAATAGCTTGCAATTCTTCCAAGCTCTTGTTCTGTAGTTCTGATTTGCTATACATTGTGTTGTTGATTTATAATCTCTGTGAGTTAGGCTATGTACACACTCCATACTCCATACTCCAATCCAATATGTTGAGGAGGTGACATAAAATATGTGATAAAAGGAATTGATTTTTGGATTACCACCAAAATCGAATGCAAAAGTACGATAAATAAATCTATTACCCAAATAATTTTTCCTTTTTTTGCAGAAAATCTTTGTTTTTTCTGCATAATCAACCTGCTTTTCCCTATTATTTTACTATCTTTGCAGAAAATCGTAATTCAAAATGATAATCAAGACAGCGGAATTTAAGGGTAGTAGTCCTAGGGCAGATATGTGCCCGGATACAGATTTGCCTGAATATGCGTTTATCGGAAGGTCGAATGTGGGCAAATCGAGTCTTATCAATATGCTTACGGGTAAGAGTAAGCTTGCGATGACTTCAAGCACACCTGGGAAGACGATGCTCGTCAACCATTTTCTCATTAATGGCAGTTGGTATCTGGTCGATTTGCCTGGATATGGATTTGCCCAGCGGGGTAAGCGCGAGATGGACAAGTTGTGGAACCTCATTTCCCATTATGTGCTTGAGCGTCGTCAGCTTACATGCCTTTGTGTCTTGATTGACATCCGTCATGAACCGCAGAAGAAGGATCTTGACTTTCTGGAATTCTTAGGCGAGAACGGCATTCCGTTTATCATCGTCTTTACAAAAGCAGATAAGATTTCCAAGACTCGGCAACAGGCAAATGTGGAACACTACATGAGCGTACTTTCGGAGCAATGGGAAGAACTTCCACCTTATTTTATTACGAGCGCGCAAAGCCGATTGGGTAAGGAAGAACTTCTCAGCTATATCGACTCCGTCAACAGGAGTCTCAAGTAACACTCCTAAAAATCTAATTGCCATATCCTATAGGTAACATTCCTATTCTCTAAGGGCTGCCTCTGTTCCAAGCCTTTGAATATATATTCCAAGCCTTTGAATATATGTTCCGAGCCTTTGAATAGAGATTTCCCCTAAGGGTAGGATTTTTCTCACTTAGTGAGACGTCTTTTTCTTTAGTAGCATCTTCTTTTCTTTTCCGCGCAACAATAAAATAGTAGGGCGAAAATGTGCCAATAATTCGTATTTATGAGCTTTTTTTGGTAAAAATACTTGGCGGTATTTCTTTTTTTCGTATCTTTGCAGCGAAATAGTATTATTCATTAATTAATCATTTTAACACTTACAGATCATGAAGAAACTTTACATGGCTACTTTGTTGCTCTTAGCAACATCCTTGAGTGTAGGTGCACAGGACGCTCCTGTGGCTCCAGGTGGTGACCAACTCACCGATGGGAATACCTATACTTTCTTTTGTTACAGTAAGTTGGCTGGACAGATGATCCGTACAAGCTGGGATGGAGCAATCTACTCTCCTGGTTCTGGTACTTCAGCTTTCACAGTCAAACTGACAGCTCAGGAGAACGACGACAAGACTTGGTCGTTCTACTATGATGACGAGACAACTGAAGGAACAGTTCGTTACTACATGAACATCCCTTCAGGTACAGGTAACGTGAATGTTAAAGCTACAGAGCGTTGCGACTGGAACATCAGCGAAGGTCAGTACGAAGGCTTTTATTTCGTAGCTCCAGGTGCAGGAAACAACAGCAGCACATTTGGCTATAACATGCACATGAATGCAGGCAACGAATATGTTGTATCATCATTCTATGGCGACGGATGGTATCCTGACTTCTATGGAGGCGTATTGCAGGACGAGTATGGAGACAACGTGTACATTTCGGACGATCCAGACGAGAATCGCGTAGTGATGGCCGACTCAAGCTCATGTAACTGGGCATTTGTGGAAGTTGACAACGTGCCAGCTTTCCTTGAGAAAGCCGATCTGTTTGCTTTCATCAACAATTACTACAAGGCATATGTGACTGTTGAAAGCCCTGAGGATGGTTTTGTCGCTTCTTACAACGCAGCTTTAGCGCTCTACGACAAAGGTAATGTAAAGGCTGAAGACATCGATGCCCTGAAGGCTATATTAAATAATAAGGTGGCCCTCTACAACGAAATCAAGAAGTATGAAAACGACGAAGATGTGCAGACGGCACTTTCGAATGAAGTCCTTGCTGCACTCACAGCATTCGACGAGGAAACCGATGCCGACAAGGTAGCAGCAGCTTTGGAGACGTTTGCAAAGGCAGTAGCTGACTTCAAGTTGGGTCTCGGCGATGTAACAGCTATGGGTCAGAATATGTCGTTCGAAGACCTTTCGGCACAGGGCGGTTCTACTACATCAAGCGTACAAGGTGCTCCAGCAGGATGGAATGTTTACATCAACGGAAAGCAGGTTACGACTGCCGACGAAGTTCGTAGTGCAGGTATCACAGCTTGGCACGGACAGAACGAAGACGGAACAGGTGCAAAGGATGGCAACAACATCTTCGGAATCTGGAATGGAAGCATTCCTCAGTATGAGATAAGCCAAACTATCGAAGGTATGGAGAATGGAACCTATACCATTACTGCTGCTTTGATGGTAGGAGCAAACGGAAGCGGCTCACGTCGTACGACTCAGCGTATCTTCGGTAACCTCAGCTCTACTTACTTCGGAATGGAAGACGAGTACAATCTTGAGCTACTCGACCTGTCAGAAGTATATGGATTCCAAGGAAATTCAGAACCTCAAACCGATACAGAACTTCAACCAATCTCTGTGAAAGCATACGTTTTCGATGGAACACTTACATTCGGAGTACGTACTGACGCAAACTATGCAGCAGCAATGCGTACAGAAGGTAATGGTGCAGGAGGCGATGGTTGGTTCAAGGTTGACAACTTCCGCATCCATAAGGAAGGCTACAATGTGGATGATGCTCTTGAAGTTCTCGACTTCTTCAGATCAAGCCTCGAAGAAATCGTAACCAATGGCGACAAGAAGGTCTATGCAAACGTTCGCGATGTGGCAGAACAGTTACTCGCAAGAACAAGTAGCATAACTGCAAGCGATGAACCAGTACTCATCAACGGTTCAATCATGGCTCTTCACGATGTTATCTCATCAGTAGCTGACGCAGCACGCGCTTACGATAAGTTAGGCAATGCAATCGCTAATGCATACGAGAACCTTGCAAAATATGATTCAAAGGCAGGTGCAGGCGAATATGCAGACGTCATTATGGCTGTAGAAGAGAAATGGGAGAACGAGGAGTATAACTCAGAAGCAGAAATCGATGCAGCTATTCAGGAGTTGGCTGACGCACTTCAGGCATGCAAGGAAAGCGACACCATCGAAGCAGGCGATGACCTCACTGAATACCTCAAGAACCCAAGCTTCGAAGACCTTTCTTCTCAAAACGGTAACAACTCAGACGGACCAGAAGGTGCACCAGCAGGTTGGCATCTCTTCATCAATGGTACAGAAGTCTTCACATCAGCTGATACCCGTGCAGCAGGTCAAAATAGCTGGTGCGCAATTAATCGTGGCGACAATCTCGAAGTAGAATTCGAGGGAGAAACATATACTCATCAGTATACAGATGGAGAGCATCTGTGGGGTGTATGGGCAGACAATGTTCCAACCGTTGAAATCTATCAGGAACTCACCCTTCCTGCAGGTATCTATCAGTTGACAGCTGATGTAGTTGTTCAGCACGATTGGGGAGGCATGAACATCACTACTCAGCGTATCTTCGGTAACGAATCCGTTCAGATGTACGGTCGCGATTATGACTACGGTGAGAACTTCACTCCAGACATGCTCGACGCACAGACGCTCCAGCAGTACAACACCAACGAGCAGATTACTTACTTCTCATATGCAGGATATGACAATGATGTTTCATACGACTACACATCTCTTGCACGTCCTATGTCGCTCAACTTCCGAGTTGGCGAGGATGGCAAGGCAAAGATAGGTTTCCGTACGAATAATGTTGATGCAAGCGGTACTGAACATCCACACGCATGTGCTGGTTGGTTCAAGCTCGACAACTTCCGCCTCTCATGTCTGTATGTAGGCTTGGTTCCAAGCCCAGAGTTGCCAGAAGGTATCGAAGAATTGGCAGCAGAGAATGCAGGAGCTGCTATCTATGACTTAGCTGGCCGCAAGGTAAGCAAACTTGTTGACAAGGGTGTTTACATCCAGAATGGAAAGAAGTTGCTTGTTAAGTAATAAGTGTACGTTATTATATAATAATGGAGGCTTTTCAATTGAGAAGCCTCCATTATTTATTACTCTTCTTATTTTATTTATTACTCTTTTTGTTTTATCTATTACTCTTCTTGTCTTATCTTATTATTTCCTATCTTTTACTCTTCATACCCTTTAGGGTTGTTCTTCTGGAAATTCCAAGAATCGCGGCACATATCCTCGATACCATATTGTGCTTCCCATCCGAGTTCAGCCTTAGCCTTCGCAGGGTTGCAGTAGCAGGTGGCGATATCACCGGGACGACGAGGTTTGATAACGTATGGAACCTTCAGCCCATTAGCTGTCTGGAACGCGTTGACTACATCGAGAACAGAATAACCGTGACCTGTTCCGAGGTTGTAGATGCCAAGTCCACATTTGCGCTCTATAGCTTGAAGAGCTGCTACATGCCCAGCTGCAAGGTCGCATACGTGGATATAATCGCGTACACCAGTACCATCAGGGGTATCGTAGTCGTTGCCGAATACACCCAATTCCTTACGGATACCGATAGCCGTCTGGGTGATATATGGCATCAGGTTGTTTGGAATTCCGTTTGGATTCTCGCCAATGAGTCCTGACTTGTGTGCACCTATCGGGTTGAAGTAACGAAGGAGAACTACATTCCATTCAGGGTCAGCCTTCTGTACATCTATCAATACTTCCTCGAGCATAGATTTGGTTTGTCCATACGGATTGGTGCAGTGTCCCTTTGGGCATTCTTCGGTAATAGGAATCTGGGCAGGATCCCCATATACGGTTGCAGATGAGGAGAAAATGATATTCTTACATCCGTTCTTACGCATCACGTCAAGGAGAACAAAAGTAGCATTCATGTTGTTCTCATAGTACTCCAATGGTTTCTCGCAGCTTTCACCAACTGCCTTGAGGCCAGCGAAGTGGATGACTGCATCAATATGATACTGTTTGAAAACTTTGTCGAGCGCATCACGGTCGCGGACGTCTGCTTTGATAAATGGAACATTCTTACCAATGATTTTTGCTACTCGGCGCAATGCCTCCTCTTTCGAGTTAACAAGGTTGTCAACTACTACTACTGAGTGTCCGGCTTTGTCAAGCTCAATAATTGTGTGGGAACCGATGTATCCAGCTCCACCTGTTAAAAGAATTTGCATAATACTTAGTTCTTGATTTTATGTATTTTACTGTTAATTATTCTGTTGAGTATGTAGGGTGACATCATTTACGAAGTTGCGGATGGATTGTTGGTTGTCTTTCCTACAAATCATCAGGATATCAGGTGTGTCTATGACGGCATAGCCATGAAGATCTTGAATTGTGGCAATTTTGCCTTTTGGTAGTCTTATGATACAATCCGATGTGTCGTAGAGGAATGTTGTCTGATTCGACTTCGCATCTTCTGGAGGTGTGAGTACCACATTACCATCTTGAGTCTTCTGCATGATGTTGAACACTTGTGTCCACGTTCCCAAATCGCTCCATCCAAATTGACATTGCATAACGTCTACGTTATCTACCTTCTCAAGTACACCTGTTTCTAAAGGGATGTTAGGGCAAATCGAGAATGCCTGCTGAATGAGTGTAGGTATGTCGTCACCAACGGTAAGCATAGCCTGTACCCTTTGCAGAATATCCGATACTTCGCTAGATACTTGTCGGATTGTGTCGAGGAAGGTTCGTGCTCCCCAAAGGAACAATCCTGTGTTCCATAAGAACTCGTTGCTCTCTATGAACATTTTGGCAAATTGCTCTTCTGGTTTTTCTGTGAACGACTTTACTTGGAAGATATTGTCGGCACGTTGTTCGTTCATTTGGATATAACCAAACTGGGTTTCAGGGTGGGTTGGTGTAACACCAATTGTCAATAACCGCTGGTTCTTTGCTACATAGTCAAAACCATAACGCATGTCGTGCTCGAATGTCGACTCGTCTGTGATGAGTTGGTCTGCAGGAGTAACGAGCATGACTGCATTGGGATTGACACGCGTGAGATGAATTGCAGCCCACACTACACTCGGTACTGTGTTTCGTCGCATAGGCTCTAACAATAGGTTGGATGTAGGCAGTTCAGGTAGTTGCTGCAATGTCAGGTCTTTGTATAGTTCGTTCGACATTACGATGATGTTTTCTTTGTCGATAAACTTTGCGTAACGTTTGTATGTCGCTTGCAGCAACGTTTCTCCTGTGCCAAGGATATCAAGGAATTGCTTTGGCATCTGCTGTCGGCTCGCTGGCCATAGTCGGGTGCCGATTCCTCCTGCTAATATAATGCAATACTGGTTGTTTCGCATAAAGATTTATTAGTTATAAGGTAGTTATGTGTGAATATTCAAGTTTCATTATTACTGTTCTATCTAACCAGATACTTTTTCCCATTTTGGATGTAGATCCCAGAGATGAGAGGAGTCTGGTCTCCTGTCATCTTCCGTCCTGTTAAGTCATAGAAAGAATCCATTTCCTGCATGTCATTAGTGATGTTGTTGATTGCTTGTGCATCGTTAGCCTTGGCTGTGATACTGATTTCAGAGGCTGATGCCCATGCGTTGTTGTTCACTTCAGACTTAGCAATAAGTTTCAGGTAACGTCCCTCAACAGGTTTCTTGAGTGTAGCAACCTGTTGTGCTGTAGTTTTTGCAAATGAGCCTGTAGCCACAGCGGTTCCCCATTGGTTTGGATCCTTACTAATGTATATTTCGTATTCACGAATCATTCCGTTTTCATTACCATCAGTTCGTGCTGTATAAAGAACAGATGTTACATTATAGACTTGCGCCATATCTATGACGATGGTGTGCGGATGACGTGGGGTGGTACCCGAGTACTGCGTATGCCAGAATGTGGAAGGATTGTTATCTATGGCATAAGTAGCAGGGTTTCCTCCTTCTTGACTCGATACACTGAGTATCTTCCATGCTGAGCGATTGATGTACATTTGGAACTCATAGGTTGATACTGGGCTATCAAAGTATCCGTCAGCTTTGCTGTATGCAGAGATAGTTCCTCCCTCTGGAAGACTGACAGGGGTAGTGTAGTTCTGGTAAGCTCCTCCATTAATGCTGTATAAAATTGTTGCATTAGGAGTTGCGCTCTTCATTGTGATCCTTCCATTGCTTCCTTGTGTGCATACTACTGCTTTGCAAATAGGCATGTCCACTCTTGCTTTCTCTTTCATAGCTTCTAATGTCATAGTTCCTGCAAGCGGAATCAACATGAAGCGGAACTTTGTATCAGATGCGTACAATTCATATTTCTTCAATACATCAGGACCACAACTTGCGTTACCCAATCCTCGTGTGCGTGCATCGAGGTTTACCACTGTAGTATTGGTTTTCTTGAACTCGTATGGATGCTTTGCTCGCGTATTGCGGTTGGTGTAGTTGTCCTCTGGACGCCAATGTAGAGCTGATGCAGCCATTTGTTCTGGTGCTACAACCATCAGTCCCATTCCTTCTGTATTCGTGATTGCCAACCATCTGACTTCTTGCTTGGTTCCATGCTCCTGAGGTTTCACGTATTCTGTGTATTGGTCAGAAACGGTGCTGGTATAAACATCAGGGAAGCATGCTTCCTTACGGTCAACGTAGCTGTCCCAAGGACCGCGTCCGAACCATGTGAACTGTTCCATCCTTGTAGGCATTTCGAATTTGAATCCGATACGTGGAACGATGGCGTTTTGATCAGTAGGATTGATGTCAGAATTGACCATGATGGTTCCGTCTGCACATACCTTAAAGTCAAGTTGTACATTGAGTTTGTGGGAAGTCGTAGATGTCCACACGCTTTTAATGCTGATATCTGCAGTTTGTCCATCCTCGCTTTTTGTGACAACAGTACCTTTTCCACTTCCTGTGAAAGTCGTCAGTCCCATTTCGTCCCAACTACCTGTCTTGTTGCCATCGTTGTCTGTAGGCAGACGGAAGAGGTTTGGTTTGAGAGGTTGAGAAATCAAGTTTTGTCCTTTGTAAGCATAGCGAAGAAGTGTGCCTTGGGTTTTCGAGAAGGTTGCTGTGAAATCGCTATTTGAAACCGTAACCATAGCACTATTCTCTGTTACATTGAGGCTTTCACCTTTTTCAATCTTCAGCAAGTTTCTTTTTGCTGTGTTGAGTGGCAGTTGTTCGCTTGCTACTTCATAACCTGCATCTGCCCAAAGTGTTGCCTCCTTGAGTTTTGCGCTGAAACGGATGAAGTACTCTGCATCGGCTTTCATGTCAGCAGGAATGCCATCAATGGTGATTCTGATGCTGTCACCCGCTTTAACGATATTGTCAATAGTACCTTTGCTTACTTCCTTTCCTTCTTCCAAAATGGTGTATGACACATCGAGATAGCTGTTGTCAGAGAATGCCAACTTGCTCTTCATGAGAAATTGATTCTTACTATTCTTGACACTTTTGAACTCGAGTGGCTGGTAAATCTTCTTTGTATTGTAAACTTTGTCGGTAAAAGACCAATCGGGTTTCACCAATCCGTTAATGCAGAAATTGCCATCGTTGGGATTATCTCCGAAATCTCCTCCGTATGCGAAGTATTCTTTGCCACTTGAGTTTTTGGTCAACAGACCTTGGTCTTTCCAGTCCCATATAAATTCACCTGTCAAACAAGGATATTTCTCATAGAGATCAAAGAATTCACGCACATTACCCATAGAATTACCCATAGAGTGGCTGTTTTCACATTGTATGTGTGGCTTAGGGTTGCTTTGGTTAAGACGGCTACGGCCTGTGTTTTCAATGCCTTCTACTCCTGCATACATGGTGCTACTTACATCTCCGTAATCGCTGTTACCCTCGTAATGGATGAGTCGGGTAGTGTCAAGCTTACGAATGGCTTCCCGTGCAGTTTGGAAGTTGTTTCCACGTCCGGATTCGTTTCCGAGCGACCAAATGAAGATGCAAACATGGTTTCTATGCCATAACACTTGATTTGCTGAACGCTCTGTCATCATTGCTCGGAATGTTTCAACTCCAGACAACCCCGTGTTGGCATGACATTCCACGTTTGCTTCAGCAAGCACATAGAGTCCGTATCGGTCGCAGAGGTCGTAGAAGTAAGGGTCGTTAGGGTAGTGAGATGTGCGTACAGCATTGATGTTGAGGCGTTTCATGGTGATAACGTCCTTCTCCATTTCCTCTCTTGTTACAGCACGTCCATTCTCATAACTAAAGTCGTGGCGGTTTACGCCGTGGAACACCATACGCTTGCCGTTAATGAGTAATGCTCCATCGTTTCGTACACTCACTTCTTTGAATCCTACCTTTCCTCCTCGGATATCGATTATCTTGCCCTGATTGTCTTTGAGTGTAAGTACCAAGTCGTAAAGGTTTGGTTCTTCAGCACTCCATTTCCGAGGGTTGGTGACATTCATTGAGAATGTTTGTTTGCCGATTGCGTTGATGGTTTTCGAAGCTGTTGCGATTGCAGTTCCGTTATCCTCAATGCTGACGCTTAATTCTCCTCCTGTGATGGCTTCTCCTTCGATATTGACCTGCAATTTAGCTGTTGCATTCCTAAATGATGCATCAAGGTCCGTATAGAAGAAGTAGTCGCGAATCTGAGTCTTTGGAGCAGCCCAGACAAAGCAATGACGTTGAATACCCGTCAATCGCCAATAGTCCTGACACTCAATAAACGAGCCGCTAGTGAATCTGTACACTTGCAGGGCTACAGTATTTGAACCGCTATGCACATATTTAGTTATATTGAATTCAGAAGGTAAATAAGAGTCTTCGCTATAACCGATTCGTTGCCCGTTAATCCAAAGGTAATAACCATGTCCAACACCATTAAAACGGATGTAGATGTCACGTCCGTCCCATTCCTGTGGTAGGTTAAATTGTCGGCGATAGGTGCCTACAGGGTTTGGCATGCTACTGTTATAGCTGAACCATCCTGGACGTTCGGCCATGATACTATATGTATTTCTGTCGTAAGAGAACGGATATTGCACGTTACAATACAGGGGTTTGTCCCAGTTTTTCCCGTTGTGAATGCCATATACTTGCCAACTTGACGGAACGCTTATATTGTCCCACGCAGTATCGTTATAGTCTGGTGCGAACACGTTCTTGGGGGCGTTGTTAGGGTTGCCTACCCATTTGAATTTCCATGTTCCGTCCAAATCTATATAATAAGGTGATTGGCTCATATCGTTACCTTTCACCTGATCTACATTGCCGTAAGGTATTGAAACCGTGTGAGCTGTTTCTTTGTTCACATTCGAAATGTTTGGGTTGTCCCATTCTGTGCCGTCTTGCGCATGAGCAAGCATCGCACACGTGATTAAACTGATTGTAAAAAGCGGTTTTATCATATCCTTTAGTTTTAATTATTAACTTTCAACTCTCAACTTTCAACTCTTTCACTTATCTCCTTTGTCCTTTAAACCTGATGCCTCGATCACATTGATGATATAGTCGCCGAGTTTTTCGCACTCCGCGATGATATCCATATAGTAAACACCCATCTGGTAGTTGTAAAGGTGGTTGTTGATGTCGAAGATGTTTTGGTTCTTCAGTTGATTACGGTAGTTATTGATTTCGTGTTCAAGATTATATGATTTGTTCAGGTCAGCATATTTCTGGTCATTTGCTTTCACTATGCTTGTCATAGCCAGCAAAGCATCATCGGCTAAGGCCATCATATTCTGAATATGTTCATATTGTTTCTCTGTGAAATCTTCTGTTGTATGCTGACGTTTGCGATTCATCGAACGTGCCAGATTGTAGCATGCGTCTCCGATACTCTCTAATTCGCTTACCATACGCAACATGTGTTGTATCTCCGTCTTCGATTCCAAACTCAGTCGTCCTTCACTCACGCTGTTCAGATAGTTGGCAATTTGCACTTCCATCTTATCTGTGATACTTTCATATTTTTCGATACGCGAGAACAGTTTGTTGAAATCATCACCTTTTGTCGTATGGAGCAGTTCTTGTACAAATCCGAACATCTTATAACATCGTTCTGCAAACACGGCAATCTCCTTCTTGGCATTCAGGATAGAGAGTTCTGGGGTCTGCATCAGGCCGGCAGTAATGAAGCGTAGGCGCGATTCCTCGTCCTCTGCTTCTTGCTTTGGTTTGATTACCTTACATACAATTTTTTCTATGACGGGTACCAACCATATCATAATGAATGTGTTGGCAATATTGAATGCTGAGTGGAAGGCTGGCAACACCAGGTTGCTATTTTCCTTTGCATACGTCATATCTGTAGCCAGCTTATCAACATCCACACCAACTATCATACAAACCAACGAGAAGAACGGATGAAGAATGCAAAGTACCCAGAATACACCCGTAGTATTAATAAATAGGTGTGAGAAAGCTGTTCGTCGGGCACTCACATTCGCCCCTAAGGCCGCTATGTTCGAAGTAATAGTTGTTCCGATGTTTTCACCCAACACAAGAATGATACCCAACTCCACAGGCATAGCACCCGTTGCACACATGGTCATCGTGATGGCCATGATGGCTGCTGAGGATTGTACGCAGAGAGTCAACACGGTACCAATCAGCAAGAACAACGCTATCGTACCTATGCTACCGCTATTGAACTGAGAGAAGAAGTTGATGACATCCACATTCTTGTCCAATTCCATACCCATACCCGTCTTCTTCAACGTCACCAATCCCAGGAACAGGAAAGCCATACCGAACAGGAATTCACCGAAACTCTTGTACTTCTTCATGTAGATCATGATGATTCCCGCGAAAGCTGCGAAGTAAGCTAGCACTCCAATATCGAATGTCATACCGAAACTCATAATCCATGCCGTCATGGTCGTTCCGATGTGTGCTCCTAAAATGATACTGATAGCTTGAGCCAGCGTCAGCAGACCTGCGTTAACGAACGAAACGGTCATCAGGGTCGTGGCGGTCGATGATTGGATGCTTGCTGTAACAAACATACCTGTGATAGCACCCATGAAGCGGTTCGCCGTCATTTTCTGCAACACATTTCGCAACTGAGGACCTGCCATCTTCTGCAAACCTTCACTCAACGTCTTCATACCGAACATCAGCAAGGCAAGCGATCCAAGCAGGGTAAATACTACTACATAATCCATAATATCATTTATGATTTCAATTATTTATTGTTTATGATCATCCTCTCTTGTTCAATTTTTTTGCAAATTTAGTATTTTTTGTGAAAAAGAGAAGACACACAACCGTTTTTTACATTATAATATCCTTTTTTTCTACAACAATACACCTATTTTGCAATTTTGGCATTTCTTTCACCTTTTAAATCATTCATTTTCCAATTCTCTCAACACTAAACTCTCAACTCTAAACTTTTTTTCGTACCTTTGCCGATGAAAACTAAATAATATCTCTGAGAATGAGAACCTTTTTACTCACATTCGTCTTATGTGCCATTAGTTGCACGTTTATTTCTGCACAGGGATTCCGTCGAGAGAACATGCCCGAAGGGTCCTACTCGCCAGTGACAAATATCAACCGTAACGGCTATCCCCGTGTGTTGGCCGACAACAGCGTCGTGTTCCGTGTGAATGCCCCTCAGGCACAGCATGTGCAGATTGACCTTGGTGGTACCAAATACGACATGCAGAAAGGGGAGGGTGGTACTTGGATAGTGACCACGAAGCCCCAAGTGCCTGGATTCCACTACTATTCACTTGTTGTCGATGGAGTGTCTGTTTCTGATCCTGCCAGTCAGACGTTCTATGGTTGCAGTCGTTGGTCGAGTGCCATTGAAATCAAAGAAACAGGTATGGACGACTTCGAGGTTCAGAATGTGCCACACGGACAGGTACGAACCGTCTATTACTATAGTAAAGTCGAAGAGGCATGGCGTCCGTTGATGGTCTATACTCCTGCCGACTACGATACGAACCGTGAACGTAACTATCCTGTTGTCTATATCCAGCATGGAGGAGGTGAGGACCATCGAGGATGGATGGAACAGGGGCGTACAGCTCAGATCATGGACAACCTCATTGCTCAGGGGAAGGCCGTCCCTATGATTGTGGTGAGTGCCAATAGTAATGTGCAGAGCCGCAATGGTGGTTTTGGTGGAGGATATAGCTGGGAAGGTATGCAGACGTTTCGCTCAGAAATCATCGAGAATGTCATCCCCTTTGTCGAGAAGACTTATCGTGTGAAGAAAGACCGTAGGAGTCGTGCCATGTGTGGCCTCTCGATGGGTGGAGGTCAGTCCTTCTATATCGGTCTGCGCGACCCAGAGGTGTTTGCCAACGTAGGCGTGTTCTCTACGGGTATGTTTGGCGGTATTCAGGGGGCTTCGAACTTCGACCTCGAGAAAGAAGTGCCTGGCATACTGACGGCTACACAGAAATTCAATCAGCAGTTCGATGTGTTCTTCCTCAGTTGTGGAGAACAAGACCCTCGAATACAGCACACGCGTAATGTCGTGAAGAAGATGCGTGACGGCAAAGTGGAAGTCCGTTTCAATTCCTACCCAGGCGATCATGAGTGGCAAGTGTGGCGCAAGTCGTTACATGAGTTTGCACAATACCTGTTCAAATAATCATGGCTTGTGGATAAACTGATCATTCCTGCACTCATATCACTCCAACCCTTGGTGTTCATCTACTTGGCAGCCGTCAATCTGATTACCTTCTTCGTGTTTGGTATCGATAAGTGGAAGGCTCGTCGTTCCAAATGGCGCATCAGCGAGGTTACACTACTTGTATTGGCTGCACTTGGAGGAAGCATCGGAGCTTGGTTGGGTATGAGAGTCTGGCACCACAAGACGAAGCATAAGAAGTTCAAATACGGCATTCCTCTTATTCTGGTAGTCCAGATTATCATTTTGATTTTGATTTTTTATAACATAAATAACTAAACGCAAAAAACTACTGAATTATGAAAGCAAGATTGACTACCTTTTCCGGTTTTCTCGCGCTAATGCTCGGAGTGGTGATGAGTGTGAACGCACAACGCACACCTACTATGGGCTGGAGTTCGTGGAACACTTTCGCGCTCAACATTAACGAGCAGCTGATTCGTCAGCAGGCCGATGCGATGCACAACACAGGACTGCAACAGGCAGGCTACCGATATGTGAATATTGACGACGGTTACTGGGATGGACGTGGTGAAGACGGACATCTCCGACTGAACACAAAACTCTTCCCTAATGGCATGCGTGCTTTGGTCGATTACATCCACTCTCTTGGACTGAAAGCAGGTATTTATAGCGATGCAGGCGACAACACTTGCGGTTCGGGCAACCGGCATGCGTGGGGTATAGGAGTCGGATTTGCCGGTCACGAAGACCAAGACTGCCAACTCTATTTCCGCGACTGGGATTTCGATTTCATCAAAGTTGACTTCTGTGGTGGAAACCACATGCGACTCGACGAGCGCGAGCAGTACACCAAGATCTCAAATGCCATCAAGAATTGCGGAAAGAAAGATATCGTCTATAACATATGTCGATGGGCTTATCCCGGAACTTGGAGTGCTGATGTAGCCGACTCTTGGCGCACAACGGGCGACATCAACTCTTCTTGGCGTTCTGTCAGGGGAATCCTTGCAGAGAACCTCTATATGGCTGCCTACTGCCACGATGGTCACTACAACGATATGGATATGTTGGAGGTCGGACGTACTTTGTCGCAGATCGAGGACGAGACGCACTTCGGCATGTGGTGCATCATGTCGTCACCTCTGCTTATCGGGTGCGATATGGCTAAGATACGTCCTGAATCGCTCAAGCTCATGTGCAACAAAGACCTTATCGCCCTGAATCAAGACCCTCTGCACTTGCAGGCTTACATAGCTGAAAAGCAGAACGAGTGCTTCGTCTTGGTGAAGGACATCAAGAAGCTGGGCGGAAAGGAACGTGCTATCGCTATCTACAACCCAAGCGATCAGGAGCAGACCATACAGCTCAATCCTAAATCCTTCGATCTCGGAGGAGCCATACAGTATGACGACTGCATTCAGCAGATTCCATATCTTTACGACCAGAATATCATCCCTATTCGCGTACCTGCTCACGGAACTAAGATTTATCGAGTAAAAGGTCAGAAGCGTTTGGAACGTACTCGCTATGAGGCTGAGACTGCTTGGCTCAGTCAGTATCAGGAGTTGCGCAACAATCAGTTTGCCCGCACAGCAATCTACGAACAAAAGGCAGAAGCTGAAGGGGGCTATATCGTTCGCTTCCTTGGCAACCGTGCAGAAAACGACCTGCAATGGCAGCATGTGAAAGCCTTTAAGGCAGGAAAACGTGTTATGACCATCGGTTGTTTCACTTCAGAAGAACGTGAGATGGATGTCTATGTCAATGGTCAGTTTGTGCAGACCTTGAAGGTACCTGCCAGCAATGAGCGACAGACGGTGAAGGTGAATGTCACGTTGAAGAAAGGCGATAACGTCATCCGTATTGCTAATCCTCGCGGTTGGTGTCCCGATATCGATGGCATGACGCTCGCTCAGCTTTGATTTGCGCTTTATAATTGATGAAGGGAATCGGTTTGTGCCGGTTCCCTTTATTCTTTAGCGTTCGTGAACAGTTTGTTCCCCAAAAAGAAAATGCAGTCAGAACGACTGCATTTATTTGTGCTTACCCATTTTGTTCATTCAGTTACTTCCACATGAGGCTGAATGTGTATGAGTAGGGCTTGTTGCCATCTATGGTATATTGAGGAAGGGTTCGCTGTCCCCAGGTATCAATACCGCCCACGCCATGAATGTTGAGGTCTATATTCAGGTTGACGAACTGACCTCGTTTGATTTCGTGTGGATGAGCAGCTCTCACCAAGTCTTCTTCACCATAGTCCCAAGCACGGATGCAGAGGGGCTGTTTGCCTACAATACGGACGCTTTTCTGGGAAGATGAGAGTGTCAGCCATCGCACGTCACAGCGGTTGCCGTTATCTTGTGGATGGATATACTCGGTCTCGAACTCCGAAAGCGGCATCTTGTAATGTCCCACGAAGGCAGAGCGTTTGCGGTCGGGATAGTTTTCCCACGGACCACGTCCGTAGTACTCCACTTGGGTATAGTCGTTAGGCACACGCATACGCATACCGAACTTAGGTATCTGCGGTATATTCGTTGCGGTCGGACGGTAGTCGGCTGTCACCTCTATCTCGCCGCTGTTGAAAATGTTGTAGGTCAGGGTGTAGTCGGCTCCTACAGGGAGGGTGTATTCGGCTTTGATGCTGACTACGTTGTCCGATGTTTTTGTCGTCACAGCACGAACGATACGCTTTGCTGCAGCCTCCTTCCACACACCAAGCCTACGTTCGAAGCCTGCTGCGTGCTGGTTGTCGTTTTCCGGTTTCCAGAAGTAAGGCTCTAATGGTGCTACTAATAGTTCTTTGCCATCTGCCACCCAGCTGGTGAGGGTTCCGTTCGCATTGAGCGTAATGGTGGAATTCTTCGTGCTGACGATGAATACATCAGGGTTCTTTTTCAATAAGGGTGCCTTATCATCGCTTAAGCGTACATTATTGAATTTTGATAGCAGGAACTGCTCGTTAGCCACAGCATAACCTGCAGAAGCCCACGGAGTGGCTTTACGAAGACGTGCCGATACATTCAGGAAACACTCCGTACCGTTGGGCAGTTGAGGAAGGGCGAGACGGTCGCCACGCAGCGTGAGCCTACCTCCAGCGATGCTATCACCGCCACTCAGCACCTTGTAGGTGTAGTCGTATTCGTCGAGTGCGGTAAACTGATCGCGGTTGATGAGGCGTATTTCGTTGTTCTGATGCACAAACGTGATGGGTTGATACACATGCTGCACCTCATAGTAGTGTGGATGTGGTTTGCGGTCGGGTGCAATCAAGCCATTGAGGCAGAAGGCACCGTCGTTGGGTTTGTCGCCAAAGTCACCTCCGTAGGCGAAATATTCCACCCCGTTCTCCTTTCTCAGGATTCCTTGGTCCACCCAGTCCCAGATGGCAGCACCACAGATGCTGCTATCAGCATAAATCACATCCCAGTATTCCTGGAAGTTGCCCACAGAGTTACCCATAGCGTGTGAATATTCGCGCATAATGAAAGGACGGTCGCTGATTCTCTTTGCCTCCGATGCGAACTTTTCGGGGGTGAGATAGCTGTCGTCGTAGATGTCGCTCTGGCTGCGGTCTGTGTCGCAGAAGGGTAGGGCTATCGTGTCGAGCGCAATGACGGCTTCGCGCATGGCTTTCATGTTCGGACCTACACCTCCTTCGTTACCCAAGCTCCAGAAGATGATGCTGGGGTGGTTCTTGTCGCGCTGAACCAACGAGACAGCACGGTCCACATGGGCATCCTTCCATGCAGGGTCTTCGCCCATCACACGGTTGGCATAACCGTAGCCGTGACTCTCCTGATTGGCTTCGTCCATCACATAGATGCCCCACTTGTCGCACAGCTCATAGAGGTATTCACGGTCGGGGTAGTGCGATGTTCTTAGGAAGTTGATATTGGCTTGCTTCATCAGCTTGATATCCTTTTCGTAGGTAGCATCATCGACATAGCGGCCAGTCAGAGGGTGATGGTCGTGACGGTTCACGCCACGCAGTTTCACGTTCCGTCCGTTGATTTTAAACACTTCTCCAACACACTCCACGCGCTTCACACCGAGATGATAGTCGAAGTGCTCAATCACGCAGTCGTTTTTGTCTCTGAGTTCTATGCTGAACGGGTATAGATTAGGCTTCTCTGCAGACCAGAGGCGCGGACGGTTCATCGTGTAGTCAATCTTCACGATGGTTGTGTCTCCTGCAGTAATCTTTTTGACACCCTCCATCCATTCATGGTCTTCTATCTGCCACACGACACGCAGGTTTTTCCCAGCCTTCTTTCCTGCATTACAAAGGGTGATATTGGCGGTTACATGAGCCTGCGAGTAGTCGGCGTTGGGAATGGCCTCCACCTTATAATCAGCTATATGTATCAGCGGACGTACCCACAGCTGCACCTCGCGGAAGATGCCCGAGAGTCGCCACATGTCCTGACACTCCAGATAGCTGCCGTCGCTCCATCGATAGACCTCTACCGCCAGTTTGTTGCGACCTTTTTTCAGATATTCTGTCACGTCGAACTCTGCTGGCGACATCGAGTTCTGACTATAACCCACCTTCTGACCATTGATCCACACATACATGGCCGAATGGACACCGCCGAAGTGGAGGATAAGATTCTGTCCGATCATCCCATCTGTGACATCGATGAAGGTCACGTAAGAGCCTACGGGATTGCGATGGTCGTAAGCATACCAATCCTTCGGAGGTTCGCCCGTCACACTCGGACGGTCGCGATAGAACGGATATTGCATATTCACATAGATAGGTTTGCCATAACCCTGAATCTGCCAGTTGCCAGGCACCCGTATTTTGTCCCAACTGCTTACATCATAATCCATGCGCTCGAAGCCCAGAGGACGGCTTTCAGGGTCTTTCGACCAGCGAAATAGCCACTCTCCGTCGAGCGAGACAATCTCCTGACAATTCTTCCATTTCGAAGGCAGCTGAAGGGTAGAGTGATAGGGTAGTTTGTTTATTCCCAGCACAGCGGGGTTCTCCCAGTCGTTTGCAGGCTTTTGAGCCGTCAGTGTCAAAGCCGTAGCACAAACGAGGCTAATAGTAAGTATTCGTTTCATCTATTTTCGTTTATCGTTGATTTCGAGGACAAAGGTAATAAATAATTGATAATTGACAATTGGGAATTGAGAAATAATGACAAATGTAGTGAAAAAAAGTCAAAAGTCTTAGATAGTTGATTGTTAGTAGCTTCAAGTATTGGGTTTCTGGGTTGAAGCCTTCGGTGTGTATCTTGAACTGCGCAATGTGCTCAAAGGCCTGGTAGGAAAAAAGTGTGAAGAGTCTCAGTCTCAAATCTCAGTTCGAAAAAATGGATACCCATCACATCGAAAAATCGTTCTTTTTCTTCTTGTAACTTATTGTTATATAATAAGTTATATATAATATATAATATATAATAAGGAAGAATGGGATACCTTAAAAAACAACTGAGACTCTGAG
>CACZXN010000025.1 GCA_902785075.1 uncultured Bacteroidales bacterium
AATATAAACGAAATAGAAGTAACAGATAACGAATAGGAACATCAGCTTTAGTGTCAGTTAGGTAGCGTTCGGAAAGCTCCAAAGAATCTGGTAAATTCAAGCGAAAGCAAATAAGTCCGAGAAAGCCTGACGATGAAACTATCTGGCCTGTGCTGTAAATACAGCGTGGGACGGACGGCTTGTCGTCTTTTCTTGGACAGGCAAACCAGAGCCTTTGGAGTTGGGGCGGTGAGTGCAGTACGCTCCACGCTTTTTAAAGAGAGCTATGAGCATTGAGCAGTTACAAGATAATCTGAAGAGTTCGGTTGACCACTTTGTCAGTCTTGGCAAGGTGCTGAATCTTTCTTATTCGAAGCTATGGCCCTCAGAACAAGGTACACTTATGTATGCTTTGCTGATGGCAGGTCGTAGACTCAGTAATTTTATGGCTCAGGCTCATAAGCTTCAAGATAGTTTCATTCCAGATATAACAGGATTAAATCTTATTGAGACTCGTGGCGAATTACTCAATCTCATGTCTTACTTAGAACAAAGAGATTGTGACATTGATATAGCCTATTATTTTAGGGACGACACAGAACCCATCTTTGACCCCTACGAGATTGTAACAGAGGAAAACCTTGGCAACCTGTTCCCTGCCAAGGAGCAAGCCCAGCATTATGTTAGTGCCAGAAAACTGATGATAGAAACTTCAAAAAACAATTTCTCGGAACTGGAAGAATGTATCAAGACAGTCAATGATAGGATTGACAAGATGCTGGATGATGGAAAAAAACTGAAACGAGACACGGAATTAAGGATGGCTCGTTTCAAGGCGATGGAGGAATACTATTCGAAGACTTTTTGGGAACAAGATCGCGCTCAACTTATAGCAAGAGCAAAGGGAGAGATAGAAGATAAAGACAATAAAGGGAAATCGCAAGTAGAAATCTTGAACCTTCTGCTACGAGACATAGTCGCAGAAAATCTCAGCAATATCAACAATATTCTTGCAGATATTAATTTGCACAGGACAGACAGAACATATGTTGCGAAAATGGTTGCTGATAAAAGAGATAATATCTGTATGGATGAAATGTTGGCGCATTTTAAATATCGCGAAGAATGTAAAGCCCTAAACAATCATATAGAAACATTATGGCTTTCTGTTAAATGCGATAAATACAATGGGAAGCTCTTTGTTAGCGAAGCAGCTCATGAATTTGCAATATTGATTAGAGACGCGGTAATGCTCTATGTGAGTTTTGAAAACAAGATGAACGCAGCTTTCCTGTTTTATGCGATGAGGGACTTAGGATTGGTATTCAGTGAAGAGAATAACGCTACCCTGATGACAGACTTTATGAAAGAGGTGTATAATGAAGATATATCTGCTGACACCATCACGAAGCCACTACGCAAAACTAATGGGCAGGCCTTTTGTATGATAGATGAGAATAATCTTAGGAGCTTTTCTCAAAGGGAGTTCCGGAAATATAAGGAACCGTATTGGCTCTGCTATTCTATCATTAATAAGTTATTGGCTATCGAAGATGTGAAATGTGCAGAGTATTTGAAGCAGCTGCACCCAACCATAGCGTCGAAAGATGTGTTTGAAACTCTAGAAGAAGAGAATAAATCTAGGCTTTATTTCCTTTCTTCCGTTCTAAGGGGTGAAACTCTAATGTTTTAGCGGAAGAAAAGGGTCTTATGAGATAGGGATTTTTGCCGATTGGTGAAAATCCCTTTATTTTTCCGTTGTTGCAAATAACAGCAAAACACCTACGGAAGAAGTCTTATGTGCTTTGATAATTGTACTACCTTTGCAGCGCAATCAGGTAAAACTGAGAGCCGCGCAAGGAAAATCCTTGCATGTACATAGTATTAACTCCGAGTTGCGTGAGAGTCGCCTAGGTAGAAAGTTCGAACACCTCAACCTTCTCACAAAGCTTGGAAGAATGAAAGCAACTTTCAAACAAGTGCCTGTTGAGGGCATTACAGCTGAGGAGGTATTGGCTCTTTGGCATGAAGGGAAATTATATCGGAAAGCTAAACTGGCTTCTCCAAGGGAACTTTTTGCCCGATGTCAACAAGAGACGTTGGATTATGTAGCAGCTATCAATGAGTATGCTACAGATGAATGGAAACCATATATAAATAATGTATGGGAAACAATTGTCTGCGATAAGATGTTTGCTCCTCATCTTGTGATGAAGCAAAAACCCCTGCTTAATCGCTATTACGTAACAGCCCTTGTTTATAACCTTCAAACGTTAGACGTATATCAGCCTGTTAGTCAGTTGAAGTTACACCGAAAATTAGAAGGTATAACAACAAGAAACACTATCTTTAAGAATTGGACAAAATACTCTATTTCCAATACTCAAAGACGGTACTTAAGAACCATTTTAGAAGATTTACTAACGAGTCTAAAAAGTTCAACTTTAGACCTGAAATAATAGCTCTAACTTTGCGGCGCGATTCAGAAATGAACGCAATCGTTCTTTGACATATTGAAACAAATAACATTGAGATACTTTTCTTGTTTTGTGACATTTTTGCGAGAAGTGGTAGTTCGGATTTTCCGAACAACCACAACTCAACACCTGCCTTCGTTGTGAAACGCGGGCAGGATTTTTGAAAACAATCTACGTACGCTTGCGTACGTACATAATTATTATATTATTATGTTAATTATCAAAAATTTGACAGTGATGGACATACCACAGCGTATGACATCACTTGAGATTTCTCAGATTACTGGGAA
This sequence comes from uncultured Bacteroidales bacterium, assembly GCA_902785075.1. Classification (GTDB taxonomy): domain Bacteria; phylum Bacteroidota; class Bacteroidia; order Bacteroidales; family Bacteroidaceae; genus Colivivens. Next base: position 2,747 of record CACZXN010000025.1, read on the forward strand.
GCCTCACAACGACGTGCTGAAAGCCATCCGCAAGATGGAGCCAGCATGGAAGAAAGTTAACGGGGGAAATTTTTCCCTCGTTGACTACTGTGACTCAAAGGGCCAACTCAGACCTTGTTATTCACTTGACAAGACTGAGTGCCTGTACATCGCTACGAAGTTCAACGACGAGGCTCGCGCTAAGTTGGTGCTTCGATGGCAGACTCTCGAGAAAGAACGCATGGAAAGAACTGCAGCAACCAAGCTGCTGGCAACTGATGCGGACATTATGAGCGAGGCAGAGAGAATTGTGGGTCAGGAGCTGATGCGTAATAACCAAAACGCTGATGGATGCATCACCATAAGCGACATTGCCAAAGCGATGTCGATGGATGCAAAGCTGCTGAACTCGTTCCTCTGTGACAAGGGTATCCAATCGTGGCAGCGTGGCCAATTCCGCTTGAAACCTGAATTCGAAGGCAGAGGGCTGGCGCAGGATCGCCTGTTCGTCTACTACTCGAAAAAGGGACAGCAGAAGACACGCAGCTATCTGGTTTGGACACCTCGCGGAAGAGATTTTATTAATGATTTAGTAAACTTTTAAAAAGAAAAAGAAATGAACATTAAAGGATTTATCAAAGAGGTTGGACAGACGAGAGACTGGACCAACAAGGATGGCGAACATCGCCAAAGCGTTAAGATGACACTCGCAATTCCTTACGTATCGAAAGACGGCCAGGAATACAACGACGAACTGATTGGAGAGATGACTCTTCCTAACCCAGAGTTTTTGACAGGACTGATGAAGGCTTGTGAGGCTCAAGAGAAGTGTGAGATTCACTTAGGTTTCAGCCTGAGCGAATGGCAGGGAAAGAAGATTCAGAACATCAGGGTGTTCAACCTAACGAAGTTGATGATGTAGGGATGAAAATTTTTTAACCTGAGTTGAAGTGAGGAGATTCATATGAGCACTGAGAGTTCAAGAAGTTCGAGAGTTCAAGGTGTTGGCGCCAAAATCTGAGACTTCTTCTCACAAAACCAGATTAAAATGAAGAAGATTGAAATTAAGAACGAAAAGGAAGTTCTAAACACGCTGAAAAGCGGACGCATAGTTGAAGGCCGTCTGGCATTGGTACCAACAGATGACGGTAGTATACTGATCGAGTTTGTTGCTTATAACAGGCAGAGGAAACGTCAACCTGATGTGTTGATAGCAGAACTGGAGCACGGATGGTTGAAGGAGTCACCTAAGCGATATAAGTTCTTCAACTCAGTGAAGAAGACGTTGGAGATACCTCAGGTGCAGTTGGCGATGCAGAGAGACATGAATGCTGCTATGGCAGAACTCGACGTGATAGGACTGATAAGATAGTGGGGAGGAGGACTGCGTATGGTTAACTTAATATACATAGTGGGCGGTGTGAAACATTGCCGCCCCATTAAGAACCGCGATGCCCTCATCGCTGCATGTAACACTCCTGAAAACATCAAGAACTGGGAGGAGTGCAGACGTACAGGCGAAGATAAGTTCAAGCATGCACTGGTACAGGTGAACTACAACTGTCAGGTGGCTGAAGGGGGTGCACTGAAGGGTAACAAAACAGTAAGCCCTTTCTTCTTCTACGACATCGACTGTAGCGATCGCGACGAATGTCAGAAAATCATCAAGAAGCTGCTCAAAATGAGAAAGAAGCTGGGATTGGTTGAGGTGTCGGAATCGGTAGGTCATGGTGTTCATGCTGTAGGGCGACGTGTGCCAGGAACCACCATACTGGAGAATCAGGTTCGTATCTCGATGCTGACGAAGACTGAGATGGATACGAATAATAAGGAGAATAACAGGGTGGTGTTTCACGGACCTATCAACGACGAAACAACTCCATTGCTCGATGATGCGCTCTTCACTGAAGAGTATTCGGACGAAGAGGCAGCAGAAGAGTATCGGCGACTGAAAGATCGTGAGAAGCAGGGGCTTGAGGAGGTGCCTAAGGGTGCTAAGAAAGCGAATAAGCACTACAAGCCGTGGGAGGACGATAAAGTTGATAGTTCAAAGTTGATAGTTGATAGTTCAAAGTTGATAGTTGATAGTCAGTTGAACAAGTCGAAAGAAAAGAGTGTTACCTCTAATCAGGTTTACCCAAAGGAGTACCACGGTTTTACGTTCGAGGAGATACTGAAGAAGTACTGGGAGTTGCACAACAGGGGGTATGAGCCTAAGTTGGGTGACAGGGACACACTGACGTATCAGCTGGCATGTGACCTGAGGCATATCTGCGGTAACAGCTTCGAGTGGTTGGATCAGGTGATTCCTTGCTATGACGGATTCCCATTGGAGGAGAAACAGGCGAAGATTCGCAGTGCACTGACTTCGAAGTACGAGAGTATGCCTTACAGGCTGAAACAGGTGCTGACGGCACTGAAAGCTACGGCAGTAGTGAAAGCGTGTGGTGGCACACTGACTACACCACCACCTATGCCTGAGAAGCTGCCGCCCTTGATAAAGCTCATCACCAAGAATGTGCCTAGGCTTTTCAAACCATCTGTGGCAAGCAATGCGTTTCCCCCTCTCGGCTCTCACATGCATGGGGTGAGGTTCCGCTACTGGGACAACGTGGATCATGAACCTACAATCATGTGCATACTCATTGCACGACAATCGATAGGTAAGGGTACTATCAAGAAACCTATCGAGTACATCATGGAGGATATCCGTCAGCGAGACATCCCTAACCGTCTGCGTGAACAGGAGTGGAAGCAGAAGAACCCAGGGGCGAAGCAGAAGAAAGACCCAAGGCCTACAGATATCTGCATACAGATGTTGATTGATAACCTTACAGATGCAGTATTCAACCAACGCATAGTAGATGCTAACAACAATGGCGAACGCTTTGTCTACACCATCGTAGATGAGATAGAGGGATTGAAGAAGGTGACTTCGAGGGGTACAGTAGATGAAGTGGGACTATTGATACGTAAAGCATTTGACAACTCGTTGGCAGGACAGGAACGTGTAGGAGCTGACTCTGTAAGTGGTATCGCTCCGCTGAGGTGGAACTTCAATGCATCGACCACACCTACCAATGCAAGGAAGTTCTTCTATAAGATGGTGAATGATGGAACAGTGAGCCGACTGGACATATCGACCATTATCCATTCGGAAGAGGATGAGGATACAGCTCCAATTCTTGGCATATACGACGAGAAATATGCGGCTGAGTTGAAACCCTACATAGAGCGCTTGGATGCTGCCAGTGGACTGATAGAGTGCCCTCAAGCGAAGAAGTTGGCACTGGAGATGAGGCAGGAGAACAAAGAGATTGCTCGATTGTATGACTCGGAAGCTTATAGGGTGCTGTCGTATCGAGCGAATGTGATTGCCTGGCTCAAAGGGATGATACTGTATGTGGCTCATGGCTATAAGTGGTCGAGGGAGATAGAAAACTTCGTAAGATGGTCGCAGCAGTACAACCTGTGGTGTAAGATGCTTTACTTTGGTCAGCAGCTGGAGAAGGAGCTGAGAGAAGAAACGGAGATACAGCGTCAGTCGGGCCCTCAGAACCTGTTGTCGCTCTTGCCTGACGAGTTTAATCGTGAGCAGTATCAACTGATGCGACAGCAACATGGTCGCAGTGGCGATGGAGGTTCAACGTTACGCACCTGGGTGAGTCGAGGCTACATCGTGTTCGATGACGCCTCAGGCCGCTACTGCAAGACGGAGGAGTATCTGAAAAAGTTTGAAACGAGGAGTTCTGAGTTATGAAGATAACGAATGATGAAAAATGTTTCGTGCAGCTCTGGCTACAGCTGGAGCACACGAGACGCCTCTTCGCAGGGCGGTACCACCGATTCTGCATCAGGAACATCCTGAAAGAGTGGTATGGCGCACGCGCTACCGACGACTTCATTTGGGAGGTATGTAACAGCATTTTGCTACCCGAAGAGGTGCCTGTGTATGGGTTCGATGTGTTGCCGCCACCTAAATTGTGGCCAAGAAAGAACCGTGAATTCCTAAGGGCTGTCGTTGCCGTAGTGCTCGACATCGGACTGCGGAAAGTGAACCTGAAAGCCCTCGACAGGGCATACAGCATAGCCTTTCCAAGGTGCAAACCCATCAATGTAAACAAACGAAAGGAGAAAGAAAAATGAAATTAACAAAGAACTTTACGCTCGAAGAATTCGAGCACAGCGAAACAGCCATACGCAACAACATCGACAACCGAGTGCCTGAACGCTACATAAAGAACGTGAAGGCATTGGCAGAGAAGGTGTTACAACCCACTCGTGACAGAATCGGCATTCCCCTCTACATCAGCAGCGGCTACCGCTGCAAGATGCTCAACACAGCCGTCAAAGGGGCAGTGACCTCACAACACACCCGAGGCGAAGCAGCCGACATCTTCATCGACCCCGTATGCTCCCTCGGATGGACGCTTTGGGACGTGTGTAAGCTGATTGTGAAGCATACGGACTTCGACCAGCTGATTTGGGAGACTCGACCGAACGGCAGCAAATGGATTCATGTAAGTTTTGTGACGTATCGAAAGAATCGTCACAATAAGTTGAGGACAAACGACGGAATCCATTATTACCCACTAGAGATTTAGTTTTTCCAATTTTCGTGACGTTAAAAGTTGATTTTCATTAGGGAGCGGGCTGTGAAGCTAGCTCCCTTTTTGTCAATTTGTCACATCGTCAATCGTAAATCGTAAATAAATAGGTCCTATCCTACATTATTTCGCCCCTACAGGGCTGTCTAAAATCGTCAAATAAGTCAATGGTCAAGGGGCAAGGGTCAAATCGTCAAATCGTAAGTAAAATCAATATTCAATAGTCGATTGTTTGGCTTTAATTGTGTTGTTGAAACGATACAATTTATGGTTGCGAGTCATTGGTTTTTATGCAAAAAATGAGGAAAATACAAAAGATATTTTGATTTCTAGGCAATAAAAAGAAAGTTGTTACGTTATTATGTATAATAAAATCAAAAGAATCGATAGAAAATGATAGATTTTGTAAGAGGAAAGATTGACGAACTAACTCCGACAACAGCTGTGATTGAGTGTGCTGGTGGTGTTGGTTATGCTCTTAATATATCACTGAATACGTTCTCTGCTATTCAGGGGAAACCTGAGGCGAAACTATATGTTTATGAGGCGATTAGAGAGGATGCGTGGGTGCTTTACGGCTTTATCAGCCGTAGTGAGCGCAGTTTGTTTTTGCTCCTTCTGACGGTTTCTGGAGTGGGTGGTAACACGGCTCGAATGGTGCTTTCTTCGTTCTCTGTGCCTGAGATGGTTTCGATCATCACTGAAGGGAACGATCGTCTGTTGGCAACCGTAAAGGGATTGGGCAAGAAGACTGCTCAAAAGATTATTTTGGAATTGAAGGACAAGGTGGCTTCGCTGGGTATCGAACCTCAATCGGCAGGTGGAGAATCGACTTCGGTTGCTTCTGTCAACAAAGAAGTGCACGATGAGGCGGTAGAGGCGCTGAAGATGTTGGGATTCCCTCCAGCTCCTACGAGCAAGGTGGTGAAGGCCATTTTGACAGAAGAACCTGATGCTCCAATTGAACGTGTGATTAAACTGGCGCTGAAGATGCTCTAAACAGTTAGCGTTGAAAGTTGAGAATTGAAGAATTGAACATTGAAGACAAAAAATAAAATATCTGCAACTATCAGTATCTGGCTCATCGTATTTGCGATGGGCTTTGCTGCTGTATATAGGAGTTCCGGGGTAGAGGAGTTGCAGGAGTATGGTAGCGAGGAGGAGCCGGTGCTGTCGGAGCGTCCTGAGGAGCCTGAAGATACTGTGCCTCATGTGAGGGTGAAGAAGACGGACAATCCTACCGGTGAACCTCAGGTGGAGACTTCGCTTGACTTGGCCGATCCTGAGAATCTGAAGTATGAGGTGGGTGAATATGACGAGAAGAGCGGATATTATAAAGTGGGTACGAAACTGGGAGATCATTTCCTCAGTACTCCAACCCTGATGACGCCCGAGGAGTATGCGACATGGAACACCCGTAAGTTGCTGAAAGATTACTTCAAAATGCGAAATGACTCGCTATTCGTCCATAAGGGTAAGGAGAAGTTTGATTTCGCAGATATGCATTTCGACTTGGGTCCTGCTGAGAAGATATTCGGTCCTGGAGGAGTGAGGATCCGTACGAACGGAAGTGCTGGTTTGAAGGCTGGATTCAATTATAAGTTTACTGATAATCCAACCATATCGGAACGCAACAGAAAGACCACGAATTTCGATTTCGACGAAACGGTCGATTTGCATGTGACTGCGAGCGTGGGTGATAAGATGAATTTCGATCTCGGTTATAATACCGATGCAACATTCAAATACGATGCCCAGAAGCTGAAACTGACCTATGAGGGCAAGGAGGATGAAATCGTCAAGAAACTGGATGCAGGAAATATAGATTTCCCATCGAACAACTCATTGGTTCGTGGTGCCCAGTCGCTGTTTGGTATTCGTGCCGATTTGCAATTCGGTAAATTGAGTCTTCAAACCGTCATTTCGCAAAAGAAGTCGCAATCGTCATCAGTTGCATCTCGTGGAGGCGCTCAAATTGATACGTTTATGATTGATGCAGGCAATTATGACGAGAATATGCATTTCTTCCTGGCGCAGTTCTTCCGCGACAACTACGACAAGGCATGTTCTACATTGCCAACCATCACTTCGGGTGTGGTCATCAATCGTGTGGAGATTTGGGTGACCAACACATCGGGTATTACGGAAAACACGCGTGACATCGTAGGTTTCGTAGATTTGGGTGAACGTACAAAGATTAGCAATCCCGAATGGCAGGGAATAGGCCAGATGATGCCTCAGAACGGTGCAAACAACCTGTATTCGAAGATTGTGAACGAATATCCGAATGCACGTTTCGTTGATCAGGCAAGTACGGTACTGAGTGGCTTGCTTGTGGGTGGTGTGGATTATGAAAAGGTGGAGAATGCCCGCTTGTTGTCACCATCGGAATATACACTGAATAAACATCTTGGTTACGTTTCTCTCCATAGTAAGTTGAACGTAAACAGCGTTCTGGCAATCGCTTATGAATACACTTATGGTGGACAGACCTATCAAGTGGGAGAGTTCTCGTCGGATGTGAAAGACAACGACCAATCACTATTTGTGAAGCTTCTGAAAAATACCAGCAACACACCAAAGATGGGTAACTGGGATTTGATGATGAAGAATGTGTATTCGTTGAACGCCTATTCGATGCAGCGTGATAAATTCAAGCTCGATATCAAATACCTCAGTGATACAACAGGAGTATCGCTTTCGTACATCCCCGAAGGACAATTCAAGCAAACCACCATTCTCAAGATGATGAATCTCGATCGTTTGGACGACAATATGAAAACCAATCCAAACGGGCGGTTCGACTTTATTGAGGGCTATACGGTAAATACCCAGCATGCGAAGATTATCTTCCCTGTCGTTGAACCTTTTGGCGACTGGCTACGAACGCAATTGGCTGACGAAGCTTTGGCAGACAAGTATTGTTTTGACGAGCTATACGATTCGACCAAGACGGTTGCGAACCAGATAGCAGAGAAGAACAAGTTCTCGATGCAGGGTGAATACAAAGGCTCATCGTCCCAGAATGAGATATCTTTAGGTGCTACGGACATTCCAAAAGGTTCTGTGGTTGTAACCGCAGGAGGTGTCACTTTGACGGAGAATACAGATTATACGGTTGATTATGATCGAGGAGTAGTAACCGTGATCAACCAAAGCATCATCGATGCAGGAACGAATGTGAATGTCAGTCTTGAGAGCCAGTCGGATTACCAACTGATGCGTAAGACGATGTTGGGTGTAAACTGGAATTATGACTTCTCGAAGAATCTGCAGTTCGGAGGTACATGGATGAAACTCTCGGAACAACCCGTAACGAATAAAGTGACGATGGGAGCAGAACCTCTGAATAATATGGTGTGGGGGTTGAATCTGAACTGGAAGCAGAATAGTCAATGGCTCACAAATATGATTGACAAACTGCCGTTTATCGAAGTGAGTCAACCATCAAGCATTAACTTCAGCGGAGAGTTTGCCCAGCTTATCGCAGGAAAAGTGAAAGGCGTTCAAGCCAACGCTTCGTATCTTGATGACTTTGAGAACACCAAGGATAAATACAACTACGCAACTCCGTCAGCATGGATGTTGAGCTCTACACCATTCACGCAGGAATACGCGACATTAGGTAATGATGTGAAAAACGGCTACAATCGTGCACGACTGGCTTGGTACACCATTGACCCTCTGTTTACCCGTCGTAGTTCCTCTTTGACTCCTGGACACATTAAGAGCGATTTGGATCAACTGTCAAATCATTATGTCCGTGAGGTCTTTGTCCGTGAGGTCTATCCGAATAAAGATGTGAATCAAGGAGAGGCAAATACCCTGTCGATTCTCAATGTGGCGTTCTATCCAAACGAACGAGGTCCGTATAACCTCGACCCAGATGTAGATTCAAACGGTCATCTGAACAACCCACGAAAGCGCTGGGGAGGTATGACTCGTAGGATAGATGTCAGCAATTTTGAGTCACAGAACATTCAGTATGTGGAGTTCTGGATGCTTGACCCATTTATCTACACGAGAAATAAAGCAGACGGAAAGCATTACGGAGGAGACTTCTATCTCAACTTAGGAGAAGTGAGTGAGGATGTGCTGAAAGACGGAAAGAAATTCTATGAGAGCGGTATGTCAGTCAGCGGAGCTTCGTCCTACTTAGAAACGGTATGGGGTAGGGTTCCAAACGAAAAGAGTGTGGTTTATTCGTTTAGTAATGAAAGTGGTGCGCGTGAAAAGCAAGATGTCGGAATGAACGGTCTCTCATCAGAGGACGAACGCTCGTATGGTGCCTATGTTGACTATCTGAATGCCATAAAGGGAAAGGTGAGACAAGAGGTCTATGACTCTATCTATAATGACCCGGCAGGCGACGATTATCATTACTTCAGAGGTTCGGACTTTGATTCCAGACAAACTTCGATTTTGGATCGATACAAACTCATCAATAACCCAGAAGGCAACTCTCCAAACACCAGTGAAAGCGGAGAATCGTATAGTACAGCCTATAAGACAACCCCTGATGTGGAGGATGCAAATCAAGACTATACGATGAATGAGTATGAGAACTACTATCAGTATAAAGTAAGTATCCGTCCGGAAGATTTGGTAGTAGGTCGTAACTACATCATCGATGAGCGTAAGACGAACGTGAAACTGAGAAACGGAAACACAGAAGAAGCTACTTGGTATCAGTTCCGCATTCCGCTCGATGATTATCAGCGTAAGGTGGGAAGTATCAGCGGAATGAGCAGCATTCGTTTCATGCGTGTATTCCTCACAGATTTTGAAGAACCAATTGTATTGCGTTTTGCCTCGTTCGATTTGGTGAAGGGTGAATGGCGTAACTATACCAAACCTTTGTTCACGGGCGATAAGCCAAGTGTGAGTGGTTCTGTGCGTACTTCTGCAGTCAATATCGAGGAAAACAACGATAAGACTCCTGTGAACTATGTATTGCCTCCAGGAGTGACGCGTGTGGTTGATCCGGAAGAACCACAATTATCACAAGCAAACGAGCAGGCTTTGTCGATTATCGTTGAGAATCTGTCACCAGGTGATGCACGTGCGGTTTACAAAAACATCACCAAAGACTTGCGTAAATATAAGCACATGCAGATGTTCGTACACGCAAATGCAATGCAAGGCGACAATCAGCTGCAAGACAACCAGATGAGTATGTTCATTCGATTAGGAAGTGACTATAAGAACAACTACTATGAATATGAAATTCCACTTGTCCTGACTCCTGAAGGTCATTATGATACTTACACCACGAAGGGCTGTGAGGCTGTTTGGCCAGCAGAGAATATGCTTGATATCGACTTTGAAGTACTTACTTCAGTTAAGCACGCTCGCAACAAAGCAAAGGCAGAAGGAACAGCCAATTATACACAGCTGTATTATGAGTATGATCCAAGCAATCCAAACAATAAGATCAGCGTAATGGGTAATCCGTCATTAGGTGAGGTGAAGACGATGATGATAGGTATAAGAAATAACGGAAGAAACACAGGATCGGTAGAGGTGTGGGTGAACGAGTTGCGTCTGCAAGATTATAATAATGATGGTGGTATAGCTGCCCAAGGAAACCTGAGTGTACAACTATCTGACTTGGGAAGCATTAATGTGGCAGGTCACCTTGAAACAGCTGGATATGGAGGATTGGAAGAAGGCGTATCGACACGTCGTGATGATAACCTCTACGAATGGAACCTTACGACCAACTTTGATTTAGGTAGGTTCTTCCCTGAAAAATGGAAGATGAGTCTGCCGCTCTATTATTCATATTCTTGGCAAAAGATTTCTCCTAAGTACAATCCGTTCGATACCGATATGTTGCTGAAAGATGCCCTTGATGAGTGTGAGAATCAAGCAGCACGCGACTCTTTGAGTAATCTGACAGAATCAATCGTCAAGAATAAGAACTTCTCGTTGAGCAATTGGAAGTCGAGATATACGAGTCGGGTTCCTATGCCTTACGATCCTTCGAACTTCGCTTTCAGCTATTCATATAGTCAACGATACAAGACAGGTCAAACGACCGTGTATGAGAATGATGAGAACTGGAAATTCAATATGAATTACAGCTATTCTCCAAAATACAAGACCTGGGAACCATTCAAGAACTTGAAAGGTAAGTCGAAGTGGCTGGATATTATCAAGGCACAGAATCTGAATTATCTGCCACAGAGTATCTCATTCAATACAGACATCACTCGTAGCTATTACGAATTCCAAGAACGTGATATGGATTATGGCGTGAAATTGCCTGTCATCTTCTCTGAACAGTTCCTTTGGAATCGTCAGCTTTCTTTGCGTTGGGATATCTTCAAGTCGCTCTCATTGCAATATACCTCTGCTACCCATGCAGAAATAGAAGAACCCTATACGGTCATCAATAAGGATTTGTATCCTGATGCCTATGAGGCTTGGAAAGATTCTGTGAAACATAGTCTCGCACACTTTGGCCGCCCGTTGACCTATGCTTCTTCATTCAATGCTTCCTACAAGGTTCCTTTGGATAAGATTCCTGTATTCGATTGGTTGGCTGTCGATGGAAGCTATGCAAGCAATTATGGATGGAATCGCGGAACAGAACTCGAGGATGGTTCTTCATTAGGACATACAGCGAATACACAGCGTACCATCAATGTGAATGCGAGGGTGAATATGGAGACGTTGTATAAGAAATGGAAGTTCCTCGATGATGCCAACAAGCGTTTCTCAGGGACAAATAAGAAGACCACAACGACTTCAAGGACTTCCACACCTTCTACTCCTGCTAATAATGCGGCAAATGCACGGAATGCGAATGGAAACGGAGCTCAGGCTTCGGATGATAAGTCGAAATCGACGAAGAAAAACTTCTCGAAAGAAGTAACCCTGAATGACAGTACATATACTGATGTGCCACACGGACAGAAGTCGAAACGACTGATTGTAAAGGCTACCACTAAGGAAGGAAAGACTTATAAACTGAAATATAAAAAGGTGGATGAGAACACCATTAGGGTTAAGAATAGAGATACCATCCCTGTGAAGATTACGGTAACCGCTAAAGAACCGCTTGACGATCGAGGCTGGTATAAGGCCTTACAGACAGTTGCTCGTGGTTTGATGATGCTTCGCAATATCAATGTCACCTATCGTAACACATACGCAATGACCCTACCAGGTCTCAGAAATGAAATCGGAGATGCGTTCGGACAGAAGTCTGTAAACGGAGCTTTGTCTCCAGGATTGGATTTCGCGTTCGGTGCTGTTGGAGATGGTTTTGTGAATAAAGCCGTTCGGAACGGGTGGTTGATGGATAACGATTCGAATATCACAACTCCTGTATCTACCAATGCGACTGAAGATTTGCAAGTAAGGGCAACCCTCGAACCGCTTCGCGATTTGAAGATTGATTTGTCTGCTTCGCGTAATGTGAACAAGTCGAAGAGTGTACAATTCATGTATGCGGGAATGCCGACCACTCAAAGCGGTAGTTTCAACATGACGATTATTTCAGCTACGACAGCATTTTCAGGGAGTGGAACCATTACTGATAACTATAACTCTAAACCGTTTAATGAGTTCCTGAGGAATCTGGATGTTGTGAAAACACGACTTGAACAAAAGTATGAAGGTGTTACTTATCCGGTAGGAACAGGTGCTGCGTTTGAGGGTAAACCTTATAATGCGGAGAACGGAAGTGTAGATAAGTATTCTCCAGACGTGATGATTCCTGCATTCCTTGCTGCATATACAGGCTCAAATTCGTCGAGCTGCAACTTGGATATCTTCCCTTCAATACTGAGGATGCTACCTAACTGGTCGTTCACTTACTCGGGACTTTCTAAGCTTGGTTGGTTCTCAAGGCATTTCAAGAGTTTCAACATCAACCACGCATATAAGAGTGTTTACTCTGTCGGAGCTTACAATTCATATACGAACTACATGGGTATCATGAACGATATGGGATTCATCCTTGATGTCACGTCAGGCAATCCTATCCCAAGTAGTATGTACAACATCAGTACGGTTTCCATCAACGAGTCGTTCTCTCCGCTGATTGGTATCGATATGACCTTCAACAACAGTATGACCGCCAAGCTTGAGTACAAGAAGAACCGTATGTTGAATCTTAGTCTTACATCAGTTGCTTTGACTGAAAACTATTCGAACGATATCGTAGTGGGAATGAGCTATAAGGTGAAAGACTTGAATCTCTTTGGCGCTAAACGTATTCAGTCGGGTGAGCCGAAGAAAAAGAAGAATTCGAAGAAAGCGGCTGATGAGAATGCAGCAAAGACAACTACAACAACGAATACGAGAGTGGGAGGAGTGAGTCACGATCTGAATCTGACATTTAACTTCACGTATCGTATGCAGAACGCATTGAATCGTAATATTCAGACACAAGTAGCAACTGCTACAAACGGAAGTACTGCCTACAAGATTTCAATGACTGCTGACTATACCTTCAGCCGTATGCTGACAATCAGCGGATATCTCGATTGGCAGAAGAACGTACCGCTTGTGTCTGCAACCTCTTATCCTACGACTACAGCCGATTTCGGAATCAGTTGTAAGTTTATGTTGACAAGATAGTGTGATTTACATTTAGGATTTACAATTTAGCAATTGACTGACACAGCATGCCTAAGACAGACATCATACTCGCATTGATTCACGCAAAAGACTGGGACGGACTTTACCAACATTTCAGGTCTGCCTCTAATGCCGATTTCCGCAAGATGGAGGTTGTGGTTCGTGAGCGAGTGATGCCTCAGCTATCCAATCAGGATTTCTGGGAGGCTTATCAGCGCCTCCTTGAGTATCGTCGTCAGGCATTTCTGCCTTGTGTCTTAGGTGCTGCAGGTTTGGCGAAAGATGGAACGCTCGATTTTCGCTGCAAGGAGGCTCAGTCAGTAGCCCAATGGCTGCATGACAATTCGCCTGAATCGCTTGCAAAGATTGTCAGGATGGCTCTTCCGATGTTGGTTTCTGCTGAACAGATTGAGGCGCTCTTCCAGTTTGCCGGATTTCATGATGAACGTGAGTGTGTTGCGGTGCTGTTGAAAGAATCGACACCGTATGCCTATTATGTTCTGTTCAATGTATTGCGTCGAGCAGCCGACAACCAATCGTTGCTACATGCTGCTTGTCTGGCTATTATGAAGAAGAACGATGATATGTCGTTCAATATGGCAAGTTTGCTTAGAAGTTATTTTGATTTAATTGATATTAAAAGTACTTTCTCCCTGCAGATTGAACCTTACGAACTGAGCTATATAGAGCAGTCGTACGACAATTTTCTGCATGTGCTGAAAGGCAAAAGACCCAAAGTATGAAAAAACTATTAACAAGTTTGTTGCTCGCGATCAGCATGCAGGCTTTTTCGCAAGCGTTTACACCTTATTATAAATATAGGGTGTACTTGACTGACAAGAAGCAGTCAGAGTTTTCAATTCGTCATCCTGAGCAGTTCCTTTCGCAGAAAGCAATCGAAAGACGCAATCGTCAGGGTATCAAGATTGATGAGACAGACATTCCTGTTTGTGCCACTTATGTCAATCAGATACGTGATATGGGCGTGAAGATTGCGCATACCAGCAAGTGGAACAATACGGTTGTGGTTAGTTGTACTGATACAACGGTAATGAGTCGTATCGCTCAGTTGCCATTCGTGTCAGGCACTCGTCGTGTGGCTCATTACACCAAGCCTACTACTCAACCAGGCGATGAGCGCAAGAACAATCAGGTTAAGGAATTCAGCTTGTCTCCAGGTTCCACTTATGGCCGTTTGGCTTATGAACAGATTTCGCAGTTGAATGGTATCGCGCTTCATGGAGCAGGCTTCAAAGGTGAGGGTATGACGGTAGCAATCATCGATGGAGGATTCTTAAATGTTGATGTGATCAAGGGATTCCAGAATACGAAGATTCTGGGTACGAAAGACTTTGTTGACCCAACTGAGAACTTCTACGCTACAGGTAGTCACGGAATGATGGTGCTCTCATGCTTGGGTGCCAATATCCCTAACTATATGGTTGGAACAGCTCCAGAAGCAAGTTACTGGCTCATTATGTCTGAGGATGGTGCAAGCGAGCAGCTGATTGAGGAAGACAACTGGTCAGCAGCTATTGAGTTTGCTGATAGTGTGGGTGTTGATGTTATCAATACCTCACTTGGTTATTACGATTTTGACAACAAAGCTGACAATCTAGGTCACGAATCGCTCGACGGACATACTCACATCTGTTCACATTCTGCCTCGATGGTTGCTTCAAAGGGTATGATACTTTGCTGCAGTGCAGGTAATTCGGGCGATGATCCTTGGAAGAAGATAACTGCTCCAGCTGATGCTTTCGATGTACTTACTGTCGGAGCGGTGAATCCAAGTGGTACACGAGTTTCGTTCTCGTCACAAGGAAATACGGCAGACGGACGTATCAAGCCCGATGTGATGGCGATAGGTCTTCCTTCTGCTGTTTATGAACCGGATGGCGACATTTCCTATTCGGCAGGTACCTCGTTCTCTTCGCCTATCCTTTGTGGTATGGTGACTTGTCTGTGGCAATCTTTGCCTCATCTGAATGCTTATCAAATCATTGATATCGTACGCAAGAGTGGCAATCGTGCAGACAAGCCAGACGAGCTTTACGGATATGGTATCCCTGATTTCTTCAAGGCATATACGATTGGTTTAACATATTAGGAGACCCTCCCCCTTTCCCCTCCCTTTAGGGCGGGGAGTGATCACTGCAAACACCGAAATGTTATTTGACGATATAGACATACAGGGCAATCAGACACCCAATGGTATCTACTCTCCCCCTGCAGGGGGAGTGGGGAGGGGGTCTGTTCTTTCCTTATACGAACTCAATCAGCAGGTTAAGACGGTTCTCGAAGATACACTCTACGAACCTGTGTGGATTCAAGCTGAACTTAGCAGTGTGGCCACTCGTGGGCAGCATTGCTATGTGGAGTTTGTGCAGAAGGCAGAGCATGGGAACACCTTCATAGCGAAGGCGAAAGGACAGATTTGGGGTAATAAATGGGGGATTATCCGTCCTTATTTCGAGCAGACAACTGGTCAACCCCTCAGTCCTGGGATGCAGGTGATGGTGCAGGTAGAAGTTACCTTCCACGAGGTGTACGGCTATTCCCTCAATGTTGTTGATATTAATCCAACGTTCACTTTGGGCGATATTGCTCGAAGACGACAAGAGATTCTGCGTCAGTTGGACGAAGAAGGAATCATCGACCTCAACAAAGAACTGCAACTGCCTGTGCCTGTTCAGCGTATTGCTGTCATCTCGGCAGAGGGAGCAGCAGGATGGGGCGATTTCCACAATCAACTGGTCAACAATCAGTACGGTTTGGCTTTTCGTGTGAAGTTGTTTCCTGCTGTGATGCAAGGCGAGCGAGTGGAGCCTACAATCATCGAAGCCTTGAACCAGATTGCTGCAGATTTGGACAACTGGGATGTGGTTGTGATTATTCGAGGCGGAGGTGCGACTTCTGACCTCACGGGTTTCGATACGCTTGCTTTGGCGGAGAATGTGGCTCAATTCCCCCTTCCTATCATCACAGGAATAGGTCACGAGCGAGACGATACGGTGCTCGATATCGTCAGTCATACTCGTGTGAAGACGCCTACCGCAGCAGCCGAGTTCCTCATTCATCTGGGTGTGGAGCAACTCCAGCAGATTGATGCCCTCAAGGCAGCTATTTCGACTGGGGCGAAACAGATGCTACATCAGCAACAGATGCGGCTTGAAAGGGTCACAGGGCGTATTCCTTCGCTTTGGGAGCTTTTCAAGACAAACCATCAGCATCTCCTCGAAACCACCCTCACTGAACTCCAGAACACCATTCGTGCGATTCTCGACCGTCAGCATCATCGACTCGAACTGCTCAGCACCCAACTCGAGGCTGCCGATCCTGTTCGCATCTATCGACTGGGGTATAGTGTGGTGAGGAAGAATGGACGAGCTGTGCGTGATGCTTCCATACTCCATACGGATGATGAGGTTGAAATCACTTTGGAACAAGGAACAGTAAATGCAAAAATACAATGATATGGACCCAACGATGACTTACAGCGAAGCAATGAAGCAGCTTGAGGAGATTTCGCGCAACATCTCTTCTGGCGAACTCGATGTCGACCAACTCGCAGCCAAACTGAAGCAGGCAAAGGAGTTGGTGGAATTCTGCAAGACAAAACTGCAGGCAGTCGAAGCAGACGTGAATCAGATTCTCAGCGAGGAGAACCCTGAATGAGAACTGCATCGCTTACGATGTTGCTAGTTTGCGATGTTTGTTTTTGCGATGTTCGCTATTTGCGATGTTCTCGATGTTTGCTATGTTCACTTTTGCTGCTATTAGGCAAAAAAGTTGCTACAGTTAGTGGAAATTGTTTTTTCTCTTAAGGGTAATTTATGTTTCATAGTACGAAACGTACGTTTCATAGTACGAAACATACATTTCAAAGTATGAAATATACGTTTCATAGTATGAAATATAAAATTCCCCAGGGTGGAAGAAGTTTCTCCCTTAGGGGCAGCAACATTTTTCATTCCGTGTGGTCGTATTTCTCATGAAGGATAGCCGCAATTTTCATTAGCTCAATAGAGATAGCCGCAAAGACTTCAAGGAGTCGCCAAAATCGCCGAATATGCTAAGGAATGCTAAAAAATCAAAAAAAAGAAGTCAGAAGTTTGGCTGTTCCGAAAAAAAGTTGTAAATTTGCAGCGATATTTGTGGTTATGCGTGTGCATGACACAAGAAATATGGTGATGAGAGGGGCGGAAAACCAGAATAAGAATTAAAAAAGAAGTTAGACTAAGTCGATGGAGAAAACGCTTGTAATACTGAAGCCGAGTGCAGTGCAAAGAGCTATCGTTGGAGAGGTGACAGCCCGCTTTGAACGAAAAGGACTGCGACTTTGCGGTATGAAAATGATGCAGTTGACAGATGAGTTGCTCGACAAACATTATGCACATCTTGCTTCGAAGCCTTTCTTCCAGCGCATCAAGAACTCCATGATGGCAGCTCCAGTAGTGTGCTGCTGCTACGAGGGAGTGGATGCTGTGGAGACGGTGAGAACGATGACAGGCAGTACAAACGGTAGAAAGGCTGCACCTGGAACCATTCGTGGTGATTATGGTATGAGTTTCCAAGAGAATATCATTCATACATCCGATTCTCCAGAAAACGCCATCGCTGAGATCAACCGCTTCTTCAATGCAGATGAGATATTCGACTACAAGCAGTCGACATTCCAGTTCTTGTATGCAAATGACGAGTATTAAAATCAAATGTGGAGAATAAGGAAAGGGCGTCCGCTTGAACCTTAGAACTCCTCAATCAAATACAATAACATGATACGAATTTTAAAAACAATCACTTTTGTAGCGTTAACACTCAGTTCTTTGTCGATGTCAGCTCAGGACTTGTTGGCCAACAGAGCACCATCGGACAGAAAACTCACCGATTTGAAAACAATTAAAATCAATAATACTCCAGCATTTATTGACCTTCACAATCCTGCAGGCGACATCTATTCCACTTGGGATCATACGTCAGCCCTGATAGCACCAGGTGCACTGCCTCCAAACTTCAAGGTGGACCTCCGTGGATTTGCAATGCCGACTCCAAGTCGTAAGATTACTTCCAAATTCGGACCTCGCTGGGGACGTCAGCACAAGGGATTGGACATCAAGGTTTATATTGGCGACACCATCTATGCTGCATTCGACGGCAAAGTGCGTATCGTGAAATACAATGCAGGCGGATGGGGATACTACGTAGTGCTGCGTCATCCAAACGGATTGGAGACTCTGTATGGACACCTGAGCAAGCAACTTGTGAAGGAAGACGAGATAGTACGTGCCGGACAGCCTATCGGATTGGGTGGTAACTCGGGTGCAAGCACAGGTTCGCACCTCCACTTCGAAACCCGACTGCTCGGAACAGCCATCAATCCTGCTCTGATGTTCGACTTCGAAGGTCAGGACGTAACAGGCGACTACTATGTGGTGAATACAGGCACAATTCAGAACACCAAGAAGGCTGCTGTTGCTACAACGCTGACAGCAAAGGAAGAAGTGCAAAACCCATTGGTACATGAAACTGCATTAACACCAAAAGCACCACAGGTTGCACCTATCGCCACAGAGGCACCAGCATCGTCAACTCCTAAGCAGGAAGAAGGAAAAGCACCAAAGAAAGAGGTGGTTTATGTAGTGAAAGCAAAAGATACACCTTACAGCATCGCTAAAAATCATGGTATCTCGCTCGAGCAACTCTACAAACTTAACGGCTTGAAGAAGGGTAGCCAAATCTTCGTCGGACAAGTGCTTAAGTGCTCATAAGTTGGCAGTTAAAGATAGCAAACTTATTAAACGATATAGAATTTAACGTCCAAGCATACTTGTTTGGACGTTATTATTTTGTAAACAAAATAAAATGTAGTAACTTTGCAGCCAAAATCGAAGGAAATGGAAACTCAAGAACAGTTCAAGCAAGAGATGGCGAAGTGCCGCGAAGTATTTGTCAACAAGTTGTACGACTATGGAGCATCATGGCGCATCTTACGACCCGCTTCCGTCACAGATCAGATTCTCATCAAGGCAAAGCGCATTCGCAGCTTGGAAGTGAAGGGTGTGTCGCTTGTGGGCGAGGGCATCTATCCGGAATTTCAGGCAATCGTGAACTACGGCATCGTGGGACTCATCCAACTTGAGTTGGGATATGCCGATACGGTAGATATGAGCGCAGATGATGCAATGAAGCATTACGACCGATTTGCACAGCAAGCCCTCGAACTGATGCTGAAGAAGAACCACGACTACGATGAGGCTTGGCGCTCGATGAGAGTCAGCTCGTATACCGATCTGATTCTTCAGAAGATAAACCGCACAAAGGAAATCGAAGGGCACGATGGACAGACACGCGTGTCGGAAGGCATCGATGCCAATTATCTTGATATGATTAATTACTCGGTGTTCGGGTTGATTAAATTAGATTTCGGCGAATGAGCAACAAAGCCCTAAATATAGTGCTGAAGATAGTGGTGAACATTTGCCGCTTCATGCTGGCTGTCACTTTCCTGTTCTCAGGCTTCGTAAAGGCCAACGACCCATTGGGGATGGTCTATAAACTCGAGGATTATTTCAGCGCATGGGGCATCAATGCTGTTCCTGAACCATTCACGCTGTCGATAGCGATCGGCATTGCGTTCTTTGAGTTCATCCTGGGCGTGTACCTCTTTTTCGGTATGCGACGCAAATGGGTGTCACGCATCACGTTGGTGTTCATGTCAATCATGACACTTCTGACGGTTTACATCGCTATAGCCAATCCTGTCAGCGATTGCGGATGCTTCGGCGATGCAATCATCCTGACTAATGTGGAGACGTTGCTGAAGAATATCGTACTACTGGGTGCGGCTATCATCGTGTTCCGATGGTACCGATTACAACCCCATCTGATTAGTACGAAAGTCTATTGGATTGTATCAACCCTCTTTGGCTTAGGACTCATAGCATATTTGTTGTATTGCATCTATGCGTTACCAGTTATCGACTTCCGTCCATATAAAATAGGTACGGATCTGCGTAAGATGGTAGAAGTGCCAGAAGAGCAGCGTCCTCAGTTCGAAGTGACAATCGTCTATGAGAAGGACGGAGAAACCCTTGAACTCGGCATCGATGATGATGACCCCGATTCCACATGGACCTATGTAGAGACGCGTAGAAAGCAAATCAGTGGAGCCAGTCAGCAAATCATCAATGACTTCTACATAGAATACGATGACGAGGATGTAGCGAGTGATGTATTGGCGAACGAAGGTAGCACACTCTTACTCTGTGCACCCGACCTCCAAACAGCGGACGAGAGCATCATGGACAAGATAAACGACCTCTATGATTATGCTCAGGCAAACGACATCATGTTCTTGTGCCTGACCGCTTCCGACGAGCAGTCGCGCATCAGATGGGCTGACTACACAGGGGCAGAATACGAGTTCTATACCTCAGACGAGCGCACGCTCAAGACGATGGTACGCTCCAATCCAGGTCTCATACTCCTACAAGATGGAAAGGTAATCAAGAAATGGAGCCATTGGAACTTCCCAAGTCAGATAGAGGTGCGAGGGCTCGCAACCTCAACCCATACCCCCAAAGGCCAATAGGCCCCAAGGAACCCATAAGTCCCATAAGTCCCATAAGACCCATAAAATAATAACCCAAATATTAACAAAAAAATGAGAAAGAAAATTGTAGCAGGTAACTGGAAAATGAACAAAAACCTGCAAGAAGGTGTTGCACTCGCAACAGAACTAAACGAAGTGTTGAAAGCAGAAAAGCCAAATTGTGATGTAGTCATCTGTACTCCTTTCATCCACTTGGCAACTGTATCAAACATCATCGACCACAGCGTAATCGGACTTGGAGCAGAAAACTGTGCAGACAAGGCATCAGGAGCATATACTGGTGAGGTAAGTGCTGAGATGGTAAAGTCAACAGGTGCTGAATACGTTATCCTCGGACACTCTGAGCGTCGTGAGTACTACAACGAAACTCCTGCTATCCTGAAGGAGAAGGTTGACCTCGCACTTGCAAATGGTCTGAAAGTAATCTTCTGTATCGGTGAAAGTCTTGCACAGCGCGAAGCAAATGAGCAGAATGCAGTTGTTAAGGCTGAACTCGAAGGAAGTGTGTTCCACCTCACTCCTGAGCAGTTTGCAAACATCGTGATTGCTTACGAGCCAATCTGGGCAATCGGTACAGGTAAGACCGCAACTGCAGAGCAGGCAGAGGAAATTCATGCTTATATCCGCAGCATCATTGCTGAGAAATACGGAAATGCTGTTGCAGAAGAGACTTCCATCCTCTATGGTGGCTCTTGCAAAGCTTCTAACGCTCCTGAACTCTTCGCTAAGAAGGATATCGACGGAGGTCTGATTGGTGGTGCATCACTCAAGGCTCCTGATTTCAAGGGTATTATCGACGCATGGAAATAAGATGAAAATCCTGTCACTCATAGCTTTTGTCTTCATGGTTGCGACCGCAACCATGAAGGCTCAAACTACTTTCATTGAGCGTGTAGAGAGCGAAGTGGAAGGACAGGGGGTGTTTGAGGTGGAGCAAGATCCTCGACTCACCGCTATTGCTAACGGAGAAGAGGTCGTTCCTAGTTCTATCGCAACAACTTCCAAGGTAGCTGCTATCACGACAGAGACGAAAGTAAAACAGGACGCAGACGATCTCAGAGGAAAAGCGTCAGGAATGCACCAGAAGGTACGCGGCTATCGTGTGCAAGTCTTCTTTGGCGGCAGCCAGCGTTCCGAAGAGACTCAAGCCAAGAAAGTCGGTTCGCGTGTGATGGGAATGTTCCCCGAACTGCGTGCATACACCTCATTTGCATCACCTCATTGGAGATGTCGTGTTGGCGATTTCACCAATCATGAGGACGCAGTTGCTTATATGCACAAAATCAAGTCCAGAGGTATTTCTGAGGCGATGGTAGTGAAGAGTGAGATATATGTAACAGCCGACCAACTCAAGTAACAACTAACAACGATTTCGACATGTACATCCCATCTTTTGACGGTAAGCAGAAAGAGATAGAAGAACTGAAGGCGTGTATCACCAAAACCCTTGAGGTGGTGGGTGAGGACACAAAGCGAGAGGGACTCTTAATGACTCCCGAACGAGTGGCAAAGTGTATTCTGCATTTAACAAGCGGATACGAACAAGATCCTGTAGCGGTATTACGCTCTGCCCAATTCTCCGAACAATGCTCTCATCCCGTCATCGTAAAGAATGTTGAATTCTATTCGCTGTGTGAGCACCACATATTGCCCTTCTTTGGTAAGGTGCATGTTGCCTACATCCCAAATGGGAGTATTGTAGGCTTGAGCAAGATTCCTCGTGCCATCGATATCCTCTCACATCGCCTGCAGGTTCAGGAACGATTCACCCGTGAACTGTGTGAGTGCATTCAAGAAGCACTCAATCCACGTGGTGTGATGGTGGTAGTCGAGGCGCAACACATGTGTATGCAGATGCGTGGTGTGGAGAAGCAAGGAGCTGTTACCGTTACTTCATCCTACACAGGTGAATACCAAGACGAGCAACTCCGTCGTGAGTTCTATCAGTCAATACAAACAGCTTAATCTCTCACCCCTAATCTTCAGCCCTACAGCTCTTAGCTCTTAGCTCTTAGTTCTACAGTTCTTAGCTCTTAGTTCTTAGTTCTACAGCTCTTAGTTCTACAGTTCTTAGCTCTAAACACTCAATATGATCTCCCCAATCACCATAGAGCGGATACGCAGTGCAGCCAACATTGTAGATGTTGTGTCTGAATATGTTACTCTGCGGCGTGCAGGTTCTAGCTATCGTGGACTCTGCCCGTTCCATGATGACACTACACCTTCTTTTTCTGTTTCGCCCGCGCGAGGAATTTGTAAATGTTTCGCTTGCGGAGAGGGTGGTGATGTGGTGCATTTCATCATGAAGCAGGAACAGTTGGGGTATTACGATGCCTTGCGTTTCTTGGCTAAGAAATATGGTATTGAGGTTGAAGAGCGCGAACTGACTCCTGAGGAACGTCGCTCTCAAAGCGAACGTGAGAGTATGTTTGTCCTCAATGAGTGGGCAAGCAACTACTTCCACGAAGAACTGCTTCATTCTGAAGAGGGGCAAACTATTGGATTGGCATACTTCCGTAGTCGTGGATTCCGTGATGATATCATTGAGAAGTTCCGTCTCGGCTTTTCTCCTTCTGCATCTGATATGATGTCGAAGGCAGCATTGAAAGAAGGCTATAAGGAAGAATATCTGGTGAAGACAGGTCTCTCTTTCAAGCGCGATAACGGTACCCTATACGATAAGTATCATGGGCGTGTCATCTTTCCTTGGTTCAGCATTAGCGGGAAAATTGTGGGTTTCGGAGGACGTGTACTCGATGCACGCACCAAGGGTGTCAATCAGAAATACATCAATTCGGCAGAGTCGGAAATCTATCACAAAGCCAAAGAGCTTTATGGTCTTTATCAAGCAAAGAAAGCCATTTCGAAGGAACACAATGTATTTATGGTCGAGGGTTATACCGACGTTATCTCTATGCATCAATGCGGCATCGAGAACGTGGTAGCCAACTCTGGAACTGCACTCAGTGAGGACCAGATTAGCATCCTTCATCGCTTCACTAACAATATTACGCTTCTTTACGACGGAGATGCGGCTGGTCAGAAGGCAGCTTTGCGTGGAACAGATATGCTGTTGGCTCGCGGCATGCGTATCAAGATACTTCTCTTGCCCGATAATGACGACCCTGATTCTTTTGCTCGCAAACATAGCGCAACCGAGTTCCGCGAGTATGTAGAGTCGCATCAGGTTGACTTCATTTCCTTCAAGACCAATCTCCTGTTGAACGAGGCTCAGGGTGATCCCGACAAAATGTCCGACCTCATCCGCAGCATCGTAGAGTCTATCGCTGTGGTGCCAGAGGAGATAGAGCGTTCTGTCTATATGCATAAATGTAGCGATATGTTGCAGATTGACGAGAAGATGCTGATTCGCGAAGTGATGAAGACGCGTAAACGCAATTGGGATCAGAAACTGCGTGAGAAGGAACAGGCTGAACAACGCAAACGATACCTTGAAAACCAAGTAGAGCCAGGCGACAGCCCATCCACAGACGAAGGAACCACGGAACCACAGAATGACGGAACCACAGAACCACAGAATGACGGAACCACAGAACCACAGAATGACGGAACCACAGAACAAATGGTCAATGGTAAATGGTCAATGGTAAATGGTCAATCTATTGAGGTTTCTCCTGAGGACCAGCGTTTCTATGATATGGAGCAGGTCATCATTCAGACGATTGTGCGTTCGGGTGAACAATTGTTGAGTTTTCATCGTGAAAACAACGAACCTCTGACCATCATGGTGATTGACTACATCTTTGATGAGTTGTCTGCTGCTGGGTTGACGTTCCGTCACCCCTTGTATGCTCGTATGCTGAACGCAGCACACGATGCTGCTCACGAGACCGATTTTGTTGCCAGTCGATTCTTCCTCAATAGTGCAGACGAGGCATTCAGCCAAACTGCCTCTCGATTGATTAGCAACAGCTACGACCTACCCGCATCTGGCGAACAGCATGAGGAAAAAGTGTCATCAGATAGTGTAATTCGTATAGTTCTCGAATATAAGAGCCTCGTCGTTAATGCTGAAATGACGAAAGTGATGACACAACTCTCCAATCCTCTTATCATGAACAACGCCGAACAATACATGCAGTTGCTTCAGCGTCAGATGCAACTGACGAAAGAAAAAAAAGAACTCGCTAAGCAACTCGGTGACCGTGTTGTGCTTAAATAAGCGAATTCTTTTCAATCTTTATTCGACGATTTCCCTACATCTTCTTCATCGCCTGCTCGAGGTCGGCTATGATGTCGTCACAGTTCTCTATGCCTACACTCAGTCGGATGAGGTCTGGACGTACTCCTGCTTCGAGCAGTTGCTCATCGCTGAGTTGACGATGGGTATGTGATGCAGGATGTAGCACACAAGTGCGAGCATCAGCCACATGAGTCACGATAGCGATGAAGTCCAGGTTATCCATAAATCGGATAGCCTCTTCCTTGCTGCCTTTAAGCCCGAAGGCAATCACACCACAGCTGCCGTTTGGCAGGTACTTCTGTGCTAAGTCATAGTACTTGTTTCCCTTTAGGCCACAATAGTTCACCCAAGCCACTTTCTCGTTTTTCTCCAACCATTCAGCTACTCGCTGAGCATTCTCGCAGTGGCGAGGCATACGCAGGTGGAGGGTCTCAAGTCCCAGATTCAGTAGGAAGCTGTTCTGAGGTGCTGGTATGCTACCCAAGTCGCGCATGAGCTGGCTGACGAGTTTTGTGATATATGCCTGTTTGCCGAATGTCTTGGTATAGGTGAGTCCGTGATAGCTCTCGTCAGGAGTGGTGAGTCCTGGGAATTTTTCTGCATACGCGTCCCAGTCGAAGTTCCCGCTATCGACTACAGCACCACCTACCTGAGTTGCGTGCCCATCCATGTATTTCGTCGTTGAGTGGGTCACGATATCACATCCCCATTCGAAAGGACGGCAGTTGATTGGTGTAGCGAAAGTATTATCGACGATGAGTGGCACACCATGCTTATGAGCCATTTTGGCAAAGCGCTCGATGTCGAACACATTACCACCTGGGTTTGATATCGTCTCTCCGAAGAAACACTTGGTGTTTGGGCGGAATTCGGCTTCGATGCGCTCGTCGTCCCATTCGGGATCAACAAATGTACACTCGATGCCCAGCTTCTTGAGTGTCACGCCAAAGAGGTTGTAAGTTCCGCCATAGATGGTGTTCGAGGTGATGAAATGGTCGCCTGCCCCACAGATGTTGAATACGGCATAGAAGTTCGCAGCTTGTCCGCTACTCGTCAGCACACAACCTACACCACCTTCCAACGCATTGATTTTCGATGCCACAGCATCGTTTGTGGGGTTGGCCAGACGTGTGTAGAAATATCCAGCTTCTTCCAAGTCGAAGAGGCGTGCCATCTGTTCACTGGTTTCGTACTTGAATGTCGTACTCTGATAGATTGGTAGTACTCGTGGCTCACCCTTCTTGGGCGTCCATCCTGCCTGTACACAAAGTGTTTCTAAGTTCTTCTTCATATTCTTTGTTTATGTTCGTTTTCTTTACAAAAAAAAGAGTGAATAGTGTGTTCTCATACGATTCAACTATCCACTCTTTCTTTTTATCGTTTTCCTCTCTCTTCGAGGAGAAGTTGTAGGGCTATTTACCTAACCGTACTTGCCCATTTGGTTGTGACATCTGCGCCTGGAACCTCCGACTTGAATTCCTTCAGTAGTTCAGGCTCAGACAGAATCAAAGTAGCACTTGATTTGCTGGTTTTCTCATCCTTGACGATTTCTACTTCCACATCAGCCACTCCCGACTTCATCATGTCCAAGTCCATCGCAGCTGCTTTCGATAAATCAACGATTCTACCCTTGACATAAGGACCTCTGTCGGTCACTTCTACTGTCACAGTCTTTCCATTTGCTTGATTAGTCACCTTTAGTTTTGTTCCAAACGGCAGTGTTTTGTGCGCACAGGTATATTCATACATGTTGTAAATCCTGCCGCTAGCACTTTTGCGCCCATGAAACGGTTGTGCGTAGTAAGATGCTTTACCTTTATAGGTCTGCGCGAAAACGCCAGATGAAAGACAAAATAAAGTAACAATCATTAAAACCTTGCCTGCAAATGAATTTGCAAGGCACAGCTTAGCACAATAATTTCTTTTCATTCTACAATTTCATTCATTGAGGGTCTCTCTACTTCAAAAACCTATGAGCACTCGTTCCTTGCATACTTTCGTTGAGTGCTTATCCCTCTCGTCTATCCCTCTTACATTTTTTACTGAAATCCACGCTTGGATCTATCCATTTCATTTCACGCTGCAAAGTTACGTCTTTTATTTGAAATGACCAAGAAATTTGACAAAAATCATGCTTTTTGTGCAATATCTGACACTTTTTTGAAAATAATCCATTATTTATGACTCATATTTCATAAATATTTTGTACCTTTGCACTCGCTTTTCAAAAAGCGTCAAAATATATCGCGGAGTGGTAGCAGTTGGTAGCTCGCCAGGCTCATAACCTGGAGGTCATTGGTTCGAATCCAATCTCCGCAACCAACCCTTGGGAAGATGCCTGAATGACAATATGTCGTCAGGCATCTTTGTTTTGTTATGATATACAAAAACCTACCGATATATCACCGTCAAGTCTCTATTTGCTTGAAGACGAATTGCTGGTTGACATATTCCCAGCAGACAACATCGAAGTGGATGAGGCGTGCCAAAAGGGTGATGACGAGGTGACGAGGAAGGTGTGAGAGACGTACTATCTGATTGAGGGTCAGTTGTCCCTGCATCACTCCGAGCAAGTGGCGGATGTCATCATCGTAGGTAATCATAGCCCCTTGCGGCTTCTGCGATTCGCGCCAGAGGGCAATATGAACAGGCGAAGCAACAATATTCTCGTCAGCGATGCGAATATAGGCACGCATACGACCGTTTTCGTCCTGAGCACAGATAGGACGCTTCTGCGATGGAGGTACTGTGGCAATCACAATGGTTCGTCCCTCTGCATGATACGTGTCGAATTTGATACTTGCTTCTGGTTTGCAATAGCGATAGGCTGCCTGATGCATCATGAAGATCTCCTCCTCCGAGCGGACACCTGAGAGATGACCATCGTCTCTCACACCAATGAGCAGACGTCCTCCTTCGGTATTGGCAAATGCCGAAACCGACTTGGCAAGCTTTGAGGCATCAGCCACTCGGTACTTGAAGTCCTGTTGCTGGTGTTCGCCCTCACGAATGAGGCTGAGAAGATATCGTTTGTCGTCCATACAAGGGACAAAGGTACGAAAAAAAGGTTAAAGGTTAGCGGTTAACGGTTAAAGAATAAGAAAAAACACAAAAATGTTGATTGTTCAAGGCTCAATATCCATTATTATTGCTAACTTTGCAGACGATAATTCAAATGCATTTTGACATTCAATAATTAATACCACAATGAAACAGTTCACTATTTTACTACTTTTGTGTATGCTGAGTACTGTTGTTGTAGCTCAGCCAGAGAGAGAAACTCCGATTAAGAACCCTATGCTGTGGGCAGATTGTCCCGACCCAGATGTTATCCGTGTGGGCGACACGTTCTATCTAGTGTCAACCACCATGCATCTGATGCCTGGCGCACCAGTGATGGCATCGAAAGACCTAAAGAACTGGGAGACGGTAGGGTATATCTTCGACCGTCTGACCGACTCGCCTAAGTACGACCTTGCCTTCTCGCTGCCACTCGAGGAGCAGAAGGGGGAGGGCGTAGGAACCGTCTATGGTCGTGGTCAGTGGGCTACATCGCTGAAATACCACGATGGAAAGTTCTGGGCACTCCTTGCACCCAACGAGCAAGGCTCAATGGGCGATACCTATATCTTTACGGCTCCCAAGGCAGAGGGCCCTTGGACCATCCATTCGCGTCTGCGTCATTTCCATGATGCCACACTCTTCTTCGACGATGATGGCACCCCTTATGTGTTCTTCGGAACAGGTGAGATGTGTCAGCTTACTCGCGACCTGAAAGGTGTGGTCGAAGGCAGTTTGCGCCACTACTTCCAGCGTGAGGCAGATGAGACAGGACTGCTTGAGGGTACACGTGTCATCAAGCATCGAGGCATCTACTACGCTTTGCTCATTTCGCATGTATATTCACCAGGTCGTCATCGTCGTGAAGTATGCTATCGCACGAAAGACCTCAAAGGCACATGGGAGAAGAATACCGTCTTGGAGAGCGATTTCGGAGGCTTCGGCTATTTGGCACAAGGCACTATCGTCGATACTCAGGAAGGCGATTGGTATGGCATCATGTTTCAAGACCGTGGTGGAGTTGGTCGCGTATTGACCTTGAGCCCAGTACGCTGGATTGACGGTTGGCCCATGCTGGGTGATGAGAACTATAAGGTGCCCGACATCATGCGACCCTATAAGAGCGGACAGCCTGCTGCGGCTATCGTAAAGAGCGATGATTTCAGCGACACTAAGCTCGGATTGCATTGGCAATGGAACCACAACCCAGTCGATAATGCATGGAGTCTTACAGATCGCCCGGGCTACTTGCGACTGAAGACCAGCCGTGTAGTGCCTAATCTCTATCTGGCACCCAACACCCTCACCCAACGTATGGAAGGTCCCGAATGTAGTGGCTACATCTGTATGGACGTATCTAAGATGGCAGATGGCGACTGTGCTGGATTGACAGCCTTCAATGGCGATAGTGGTGTGCTGACATTGAAGAAGAAAGGAAAGACTTTGGTGCTTGAGATGAGTGAGCAGAAGGTGAGTCTCTCCAACCGTGAGAAAGCCGTAACAAAGGTCGAGGAGAAACTGGTTGAAAGTGTAGATCTGACAAAGGTGGTCAAAGGAAAGACCTCAAACGTGTGGTTGCGCCTCGATGGCGAATTCCGTATGGGAGAACGGGGTAGTCGCGATGCCGCCAACTTCTACTACAGTCTCGATGGAGACCATTGGACACAGATTGGCACGAAGAATTACCGCATGGTGTTCGACTATCGTCGTTTCTTCATGGGTTCCAAGTTCGGCATCTTCAACTACGCTACAAAGAAGACAGGCGGTTATGTCGATATCGATTGCTTCAACTATCAGTGTAGTGAAAAGTAAGTTTTCTGAATCATATGTTCATGGGACGGTTCTGCAATTTGCTTAAAACAAATCAGAGAACCGTCTCATGATTCGACAGTCAGTTTTAGTTATTGATTCTCTTTAATTTGATACGCCTTCTTTTCTTTAGTTTATTATTCGTACTTGAAATTCGGGTCGAAGTAGATGTACTGGGCAAGTTGCTCTACATACTTTTCGATAGGTTTGCCGCGTTTACTATCGATAAACACCAGCATGTTGACAGACATGTAGCGGTCAGCACGATAGAAATCTATGCCGAAGCATTTGTCACACTTTCCCCAAATCTCCTTATTGAGTGTCTCGTTGTTGCTGTGTTTACCGCTTGCTATGGTTGCCGAATCACGCAGAAAGAAATCTGTGCCACAATAGATTTTATCGAGATAGGGAATCTGTACGATTGATGCTCTGTCAGAATTTGTTTGTTTTTGCAGTTTGTTGTTCTCTGAGAATAAGATATATTTGCTGCGAGCATCCTCTATCTTTTTCATCAGTTCCTGATTATTCAGCACAGAAGGTTCATGGTCAATATGGAACCAAGGCAGGCCGCAGTTGTTTAACATATCGCCGTCAAAAGCAGGACGATGATACTTGATGGTGTTTTCATCGATGGGGGCTTCGTGATCAGGTCGTGGTTTCTGAGCATAGGACAGGCCGTCCATGATGACGTAGCAACCCTCGTCGAGCCGGATGAACAACCCTCCTTCGAAATTGGGGATATTACCGCCTGATTCTTTCATGTCAGCAAAAGAGAAAAAGTTGTAACCAAAACTAGCATTCTTAGGAAATACCGTCTCATCTGTCATCTTTTCAGGAAAGCTCAGTTTCAACCCGTAATAATCCATCATCCTCTGCTTGTATTCTTCGTAGCCATCTGCCTGGATGGTGCAAGGAGCTATCAGCAACATAGCAGCAACAGCCCACATCTGTATTAAGTTTCTTGCCTTCATATTTTATTCAGTATTGTTATTGCTTCTCTTCAATTTGATATTTTTTCTTTTCTTTGGTTGATTATTGTAATTTGAAATTCGGCTCGAAATAGATATAACGGCTTAGTTGTTCTACATACTGTTCGATATTTTTGCCGCGTTTGCTATCGATGAAAACCAGCATGTTGAAGGGAACATAACGGTCGGCTCGATAAAATTCCACTCCATAACATAAGCTACACTCATTCCAAACATTATTGAGCGTTTCATTTTTGCTATGTATGCCTTCTGTACGGCTACAACTTATTTTGTCGATATAAGGGAACCTTACGATATAGACACGGTCGGAATTGGTTTGTTTCTGCAGCTTGCTGTGCTCTGTGTATAGGATATATTTGCTACGAGCATCCTCTATCTTTTCCATCTGTTCCTTATCATTCAGTACAGAAGGATCATGGTCGATATGGAACCAAGGCAGGCCGCAGTTGTTCAACAGAAAAACGTCAAAATACGGCTCATGAAGCTTAGCCGTGTTCTCGTCAATAGAATGGAACTGTCCTGGCCATGGTTTCACGCTAATTGGCATGCCGTCCATGATGACGTAGCAACCCTCTTCAAACTGGAGAAACAGCCCTCCTAGAAATCCCGTGCCACCAGAGGATTCTCTAAAATCGCAAAAGACAAACAAGTTATCTATTAAGTCTTCCTTAGAAAACACGGTCTCATCTACCATCTTCTTAGGAAAACTCAATTTCAACCCGTAATAATCCATCATCTTCTGCTTGTAGTCATCATAGCCAATTGCCAGCTTAAAAGGAGGCTTATTTGCAGAATTAGGATTGATAAGATATGCTGCTGGCAATTCATCAAAGTCCTTGAACTCTTTCCATCCAATAGCTTTATCGACTCCTCTGGTACTCTTAATCTACACTTACTGGCAACTTGTTTATCGCCTATCGTATCATTCGAAAAAACAGGTGGGGTCGTGGCTCTGCAAGCTAACAAATCCAACCCTTGGATATTCGTGATAAATTGAGAATCGATAGTGGTGACAGTAGAGGGAATGACTAATAATAATAGCTTACAATCGCGAAAGGCAGCTCCAACTTCCTTTACCCCTTCTGGAATCCACATCGAGCATAATCTTCAATCGTGACAAGGGATGAGGGGAGGTCGACAGAATGAAGATATGTGCAATTAGCAAAGGCGTATTTTCCAATAGACGTAACGTCATAGGTTTTGCCCTCGTAGTCAATGGAAGCAGGAATCTTAATCTGACCTTTGACGTATTCTTCATTATCATTGAGGTCGAGATAGGTAACTGCTACGGTTGAATCTGATGTGAAGTTATAGCATATACCATCTACTTTGATATCGTAGGCTGATGCAAGGAGAGTTACCTGCAATAGCAACAATAGAAAAAGGATTCGTTTCATATTCCGTCAGTTTTAGTGATTGATTCTCTTCAATTTGATTTTCATTTTCTTCTTGGGTTTAATATCCTGCTTGGTCTCATAGCCCTCGCATACCACTTGAACCCTGAGGGCATTGTTCAAACGAGCTTCAAAGAATCCATTCTTGTCAGTATAGACAGAGCCAGAAGTGCCCACAACCATAATTCTCGCATTCGCTATTGGTTGTTTTTCCTCATCCGTCACGTAGCCACGCATTGTGATATATTTCCCTTTTTTGCCCGTTGTAGTATTACCCACTCCTGCCACTCGCCCAATCAGCATAGAGTCAACATGGGTCATAGTCAAACCGCGAAGATAGGTGGCACCACCAAATCCTCCTCCAAATCCTCCTCCAACATAACCTCCACCCAATCCTTTTGTTGCTGAGTCTGTTGGTAAGGCTCCAATACGAATGGATTGGCTATGCGAATCCGTTGTCTGTTTTTGCAGTGAGGTTTCTTCGGCAAGCAACTCTTCTGCATGCAGCTCTGATAACGCTTCATCTACGGCTGCTATTTGTTCTGGCTTAACCTGTGAAGGCTTCTCTTCCCTCATCCCTCTTCCCTCATCCATCATCCCTCTTCCATCATCCCTCTTCCTTCTTCCCTCATCCATCATCCCTCTTCCATCTTCCCTCATCCCTCTTCCATCTTCCCTCATCCCTCTTCCATCTTCCCTCATCCCTCTTCCATCTTCCATCTTCCTTATTTGAGGAGGACCCGAAACATAGTCCGAAGTGTCGGATGCCGGTAAAGGAGGATACACTCTTGCACGATTGGGTAATACATCATCACTGTCGTTATAACTCCATATGAAGAGACCTGCAATCAAAATGATTGCTGCTGCGATGCTTGCAGCCCACCACCAGCCTCTCCTGCTGGGGCGAGTGTCGCTTTCCTTATCATTAAATAAGGTGTCAACAGAATCAAGTACAGAGAACAGCACTGCATAGTCCTGCCACTGCTCAGGAACCTCAGTAGCGGCGCGGAAGAACTCAGCGAGTTCCACCTCTTCTGCATCTGTTGTCTTGGCTTCGTCGTAGCGCTTCAACAACTGATTGATTCTTGCGTTCTGTTCGTTTGTATTCATTTTCTGCTTCTGTAAAGGGTCCATAACTTCTGCCTTGCCTTTGAGACCTTTGAGCGGACTGCCGCCTCTGTGGTACCAAGGATGGTTGCCATCTCCTGATACGAGAGGCCATCGATACCTTTCATCTGGAGTACGCCTCGCAAACTAGGCGGCAATTGCTTTATGCACTT
The DNA here is from genome assembly GCA_902785075.1 of uncultured Bacteroidales bacterium. Classification (GTDB taxonomy): domain Bacteria; phylum Bacteroidota; class Bacteroidia; order Bacteroidales; family Bacteroidaceae; genus Colivivens. Next base: position 36,276 of record CACZXN010000025.1, read on the forward strand.
CATCATCCACGCCTGTTGATCCTGCAGCATCAACTTAGCATCAGCCGTAGGAGTCTCATCATAGAGGTCAAGATGGTCTGTCGATGTCTGCCTGCGATTACTCTGTCTGCGAAGTCTGTCGATACATAAGTTTTTGACAGTCCGCATGGCAAATGCCGGCAATTCATCGATACTTCCGAGTCTTTTACGTGCAATCCAACAACGCATCAACGCTTCCTGCACCACATCTTCTGCATCTTCTGTCTCATGCAGGTAACCGATAGCCGTCAGCTTAACCCTCTCACGAAGGCTTTTGATGATGTGTCCAAAAGACTCTACCTCTTGTTTGTTGCTCGAACGTTCTGACACTATATTTTAAGTTTTCTGCAAAGATAACGATTATTTCTGGAAAACGCACCCTCCAGACATCATTTTTTTTACTTTAACCCAAATCAGCAAACTACATCAAATAAAAAGGGAGCTAACTTCACAGCCTGCTCCCTTCATTCACTTCAAAAATACTTATGGAAAACACGAACATTCAAATCTCTAGTATCTCGTAATGTATTCCGTCATTCGTTCTCAACTTATTGTGACGATTCTTTCGATACGTCACAAAACTTACATGAATCCATTTGCTGCCGTTCGGTCGAGTCTCCCAAATCAGCTGGTCGAAATCCGTGTGGCGAACGATCAACTTCAGCACATCCCAGAGCGTCCAACCCTTACTCTCTGCTGGAATAAGATAAATGTCGGCTGCTTCGCCCTTCGTGTGCTGGGATTTGGAAACCCCGCCTGCGGCTTTGTTGACGAGTCTGCAACGGAAGCCCGAAGACACATGAATGGGCACCTCAATCATATCACGCACCTTCTGCAACACATTCACGCATAAAGCCTCGATGTTGATGTAGTTCTGCTGTGTAAGTTGGGCAAGGTTATCAACCCCCAACTTCGTTGCCTTCTCGCTATCGGTAAATTCGTGTAGCTTGAAGTTTTTACTTAATCTTTCGTTTCCTGTATACATATTACGTTTCCTTAATTATTTACGATTACTATTTGATTATTTTGTCATACGCCCCCGCCCTTCGGGCACCCCCTCTATCTTAGAGGGGGAGCATTTGGGTAATTAGCTCCTCCCCTAAGCTAGGGGAGGGGGACCATTTATGGTGGAGGAGTGTGTCAAAGGGGTTTCAAGGGTGGGTCTATGCAATCTGCACATCGTCTCTTTCTCATAATACATAATGTTATTTGTTATCTTTTTTATTTTTCTTCTTCCTGTCACTTTTCAGTTTCTTTCCCTGAGGAAACGCCTTCTCGTATGCCTTGTTCAGGGCCTTTGCATCCACCTTTCTGATGCCTATCTTGAGCGCTACAGCCACGATGGCTCTGAGCAGTTCTCGATGCTTCCATGGACACATCTTAGGTGGTGGCATCACATCCCATCCGTAGGCAGGAATGTCGTTCTCATCTACGATAATGCTATTACATACCTCCCAAATGAAGTCGTCAGTAGCACGAGTTCCGAACCAATCCTTAAGGATATTGCGTATACAGTATCGCTTATACCGACTTGTCAGGAGGCGTCTCGTGCGCTCCAACTCCCGCCAGAGCTGCACGAAACATTCTTGGGTATTCTTAATCTCCATAATCAGAAATTCTTAATGACCTTTTGACACGTGACCTATGACACTTTCTCCAACATCTTCCTGTACTGACCATGCTCTGCGGCCATGACAAGCCCCTGCCTTTTCCAGTTCTTCAGCATCTGCCGTACGCTGTTACGAGTGACACCTGCGCCTTTCACAGCTATACATTGTTGCATAGCTTGGTCGATGGTGAACTGCACATCCAATCGCTCATAGATCGAGTCATTCCTACCATAGCGCAGACGTTCACGGCTTCCTGCATAGTCACGGCTATTGAAAGCGTTCTCAATGCGGTCGCGGAAGAAGTACAGAGCGTTCTCAATGAGAGAGTCGGCTATGATGTCATAGATATCCATCATCTGAGGGGTCTGAGTCTTCAGCAACATCTCCTTCCATAGCTCTGGGTTCTGCTTCAATCTCGTCTCTGCCCCATTCAACCCATACTTCTTAATCAGCATCTCACATACTTTGCAGAGCATGATGCAGCAAGTCATTCGTTGAGCTGTCACACAGACACGGAATCGCTGACGAGCCTTGATTCTATCGTCATTTTTCATGGTTTCCAATCGAATCTTCTCCAGCCATTCACGACCCTTAGCCTCTAACTTTGGCAGTACCACTTCGCCATGCATCAGGGGAAGTAAATGTGCTACCTGCTGAATACGCTCTCGCTGTCGCTCAGTCAGCACACGAGGCTTATCTTCCAACTTCGTAAACGTATTGTCAGGTGTCCTTGCGACGGCTATACGACTCTGAAAACCATCCGTGTAGTTGTTCACTACGCGATACAAAGCATCAGGTGTGCCACACATCGTTACGTTCCACAGCAAGTGGTCGATATGCACATTTACAGCTTCAGCACTTCTCGCTTCACGATCGTAGCGACTGCCGTCATAGCTCTGACGCAACATCACAGAGAAATCGCTCATGGACGACTTCCATTTCTGTGCCACCGTATCAGCCTCAGGAGTGAACGAGAAAGCATGCTTACCTTCTGTATTCGCCAAACGCTCAGCCAAGTTAGCAACAGTGTTGTTCAGTGTCAGGCAGCGTACAGGCAGTTTCGGCTCCTCAGGCTGGTCCTTCTTGTTCTTGGCAGCCAGTTTCTTGGCTCTGAAATCATCTTCTTGTTGCAGATACATCTTATCCAAAGCCTGCACCTCGCTCATCCAGGCTTCCACCACAGGGTCCACATCACCTTTGCCACTGGCAAAATCACCTGCGATATAGCTAATGAGGTTGATGCCTCTCACCTGACCATGCACATCCAGTTTCACGCCAGTAGCCAACGCACCTATTTCAGGACAAATCGACACCAGCACCACCATCTCCAAGCCTGGATTTACGGCCTGTATCGAATCGATGACACCCTGAGGCAAAATTTTAATGTAAGCAACTAGTGGAGAGCCAGATGCTTCGTCTTCCACCTCCACTTCGATGGGTTCCTCGCTCGTCTCCTCATCCGTCACACCAGCCGCCTTCAATGCCTCTCTCATCTTCTTGGGGATGTTCTTATAGAAGTCATACGCCTGAGCACTCTTCACCGTTTGAGCCACGTTCTCATCACGTTCCTTGATGATTTCCTGCACAAAGGGTGTCTCACGTAATATCTTCTCTATCAACCCTGCATCATTCTCAGTAATGTAACGCAGGTGGTCAGCCAGATACAGCGACGTACGATGTCTGTCACCCTCCTTCACCTTCTTACCACCCAACCAAGCATCTACAATCTTCTGATAAGGCACTCCGTGATAGTCCGTAGGGAATAAAGACCCTCCCTCCGGTCCCCCTCCCTCTATGGCGGGGGTGACTGATGTTCTCCCCATAGAGGGGGAGATGTCCTTTGGGACAGAGGGGGTCTGGTCTATCTTGAATATCTCCTCATCGAGATACAGCAGCTCTTTCTCCGTCGTCGTAAAGAACACCCTCGTGATGTCCTTTGCTCCCTCGTCGTACGCTACGCCCAGCAACTCACTTGCCCACTTCAGGTTCTCCTCCTGCGTCAGCTCTGCTCGACGGCGGAACACCAGGTGATAGCCCTTTGTAGCCGACCTTTCCAGCATCAGCAGTCCCAGCCCGTCCTTTCTCGACAGCACCAGTTCAGGGACCGTCCTCAACCATTCCTCCTTTCTGGCGGCTATCTGCTCTTCCCCTTCATGGGGAAGCGGGGAAGGGGTCCAGTCGATATCCATACCCACCGTTGTACTCATACGAGTGGAGCCTTTTAGCGAACCGTCGTCGTTGGGCAAGCAGCTGTAGTTCATCTGCAGAAGCTTCGTTTTCTGTTTATCATCACCACTACGAATCGCCTTCATCACCGACTTCTGCTTCACCGAG
>CACZXN010000026.1 GCA_902785075.1 uncultured Bacteroidales bacterium
ATTGTCGGCAAAGTTGAGGGCTGCGGCTTCGATGATGGCAGGTCATCCTGGTGATGTTAGCCTGTTGGGAGTCCGTAATCTTCCATTCATGCTTTGGTGTGGCAGCGAGGATGCTGCTTATAATCGCAACAAAGAAGTAGCATTGAGAGGTGTAGAATTGGACTCACTGCAGCATGCCGACCCCAATGGATATATTCACGAAACTCACATCGTTGCCGGGAAGCCTCACTGGATGGATCTTGAGGATAAGGCCGCACTACCATGGATGGCACAGTATAAGCGGAATCCCTACCCAACAACAGTTGTGTGGTGTCAAGGTGATAACGGTCGGACGCAGTTCTACTGGCTTGGTGTCCCCACATCAGAGACAAAGAAAGGTAATGAATTAAGGGTTATTATAAAAGATAATGTGGTGAACATCACGAAATGCGATTATTCACAAGTGACGATATACCTGAATGACCAACTCGCGAATCTTGACAAAGCTGTGAAGGTGGTTTACAACAAAAAGACTCTCTTCAAAGGGAAACTCACTAGAACTGCCGACAATCTACGGAAATCACTCGATGAACGTGGCGATCCAAGTTACTGCTTCCCTGCCATTTTGAAAGTAAACATTCCTCAATAGCACGTCATTTCGTCACATCGGAGTGTCTTTTTGTCTTCTTTCTTCTTTTGGAACGTTGTTTGTGTCAGCCAAGGTGAAGAAAGGAGACAAAGATTATGAACACAAATGAAACTAACATGAAAGAGCAGAATCTTGAGGCACTCAAGAGGTATGCAACAAACTTAATTGAGCAGGCGCGAGCTGGACGGCTCGATCCTGTCATTGGGCGCGATGAGGAGATTCGTCGTGTTTTACAGATACTCAGTCGTCGTACGAAGAACAACCCTATCCTCGTGGGTGAACCAGGTACTGGTAAGACAGCAATTGTCGAGGGACTTGCCCACCGTATCTTGCGTGGTGATGTACCTGAGAACTTGAAGGACAAGCAGCTTTATTCACTCGATATGGGTGCGCTGATAGCAGGCGCAAAGTACCAAGGTGAGTTCGAGGAACGACTGAAAGCGGTCATCAACGCTGTGGTACAGAGCGAGGGGAATATCATCCTTTTCATCGATGAAATCCACACGCTTGTCGGGGCAGGACAGACCCAAGGAGCTATGGATGCGGCGAACATACTGAAACCTGCACTGGCTCGTGGAGAATTGCGTAGCATCGGTGCAACTACTCTGGATGAATATCAGAAATACTTCGAGAAGGACAAGGCGCTGGAACGTCGATTCCAAACGGTTATGGTGGACGAACCTGATGTACTCAACAGCATCAGCATCTTGCGTGGACTAAAAGAGCGCTACGAGAACCACCATAAAGTGCGTATCAAGGACGATGCCATCATTGCTGCTGTTGAACTATCGAACCGTTACATCACCGAGCGTTTCCTGCCAGACAAGGCCATAGACCTTATGGACGAGGCGGCTGCGAAACTTAGGATGGAGCGTGACTCGGTACCTGAGGAACTTGACGAGATTAGCCGCAAGCTGAAGCAATTGGAGATTGAACGTGCGGCCATCAAGCGCGAGGGTGACAAACCGAAACTCCAGCAATTGAATGCAGATATCGATGCCCTTAATAATAAATATAAGGTGTTGCATGAGAAATGGCAAGCCGAGCGTCAGTTGGTCAACAAGATTCAGCAGGACAAGGTGCAGATAGAACAACTTAAGTTCGAAGCCGATCGAGCCGAACGTGAAGGCGACTATGGCCGTGTGGCAGAGATTCGCTACGGAAAAATCAAGCAGTTGCAGGACGACATAGCCGACGTACAAACTCAGTTGGAAACAACTCAGGACGGTAAAGCTATGATTAAGGAAGAGGTAACGAGCGAAGACATCGCTGATGTCGTAAGTCGCTGGACAGGCATTCCAGTGAACAAGATGCTGCAAAGCGAGAAGGACAAACTGCTCCATCTCGAAGAAGAGCTCCACCGACGCGTTGTGGGACAGGACGAGGCCATTCAGGCAGTGAGCGATGCAGTACGACGTAGCCGTGCTGGTCTGCAGGATCCGCGTCGACCCATCGGTTCGTTCATCTTCCTCGGTCCAACGGGTGTGGGTAAAACAGAACTTGCCAAAGCGCTTGCCAGCTATCTGTTCAACGACGAAGGGCTCATCACCCGAATCGACATGAGCGAATACCAAGAGAAGTACAGCGTGTCGCGTCTCATCGGTGCTCCTCCAGGCTATATCGGCTATGAGGAAGGTGGTCAACTCACCGAAGCTGTACGACGCAAGCCATACAGCGTGGTACTTTTCGACGAGATTGAAAAGGCACATCCCGATGTGTTCAACACCCTGCTGCAAGTGCTCGATGATGGCCGTCTGACCGATAACAAAGGGCGAACGGTCAACTTCAAGAACACTATCATCATCATGACGTCGAACTGCAGTGAGGAGCAACTCCACCAGTTGATGCGGCCCGAGTTCATCAACCGAATCGATGAGATTATTACCTTCAAGGCATTAACCGAGCAGGAGATTCTCCACATCGTAGAGTTGCAGATACAGGGCATAACCAACATGCTTGCCAACGAGGGCATCACGATAAATCTCACTCCTAACGCTCTGCAGTTCATAGCTCGTCAAGGCTTCGATCCACAGTATGGAGCACGTCCTGTAAAACGAGCAATCCAGCATTACTTACTCAACGATCTCTCAAAGCAGATGCTCGCAGGTACTGTAAGCCGCGACAGCCGCATCGAAGTCGACGAAAACGAAGGTAGGCTGACGTTCAGTAACCTCTAATCAATCGGGCGCGTCCAGTTGTTCAATCGGGCGCGTCCAGTTATTCAATCGGGCGCGTCCAGTTATTCAATCGGGTGCACTCAGTTGTTCAATCGGGTGCACTCAGTTGTTCAATCGGGTGCACTCTGTAGTTCAATCGGGTGAGTAGACATAAAAAAAAAGAGCACAACAATGCTCTTAACAAACAAATCCACAAGCAATAAAGCTAAGGTTCAATACTTATCAGCTATTCCATATCTCCCAAGCCGCTTCAGCTTGACGGACGAGCATCTCGTAACCATTCTTCGTGGTTGCTCCGTGCTCTCGGCCCATTCGAAGGAAGCGGGTCTCAGCGGGATTGTACACCAAGTCGAAAAGCAGGTGGTCGGGAGTGAGCAGTTCGTATGGGATGTCGGCACACTCATCGACGTTGGGGAACGTGCCCAAGGGGGTACAATTAACGATGACATGGTATTCGCGGAGCAAAGTCTCATTGAGGTTAGTATAGGTAATCATACCCTCACGAGGGCTGCGCGATACAGAGAGCGGCTCGATACCTAACTGCCGCAAACCATACTTCACCGCCAGCGATGCTCCACCCGTGCCGAGCACCAGCGCCTTCGTGTGGTGGGGCCGCAGCAAGGGGCGGATGGACTCGCGGAACCCGATGACATCAGTATTGAACCCACGCATGTCGCGAATGCGGATGACATTAACGGCTTTTATCTCCTTCGCTCCTTCGTCGAGGCTGCAGAGCAATGGAATCACATCCTGCTTGTAAGGTATCGTTACATTCAGCCCAATGAGATCGGGACTCGCCTCAATCAGCGAGACCACTTCGTCTGCTGCGGGCATCTCGTAGTTGTCGTAGCGGGCATCAATCCCCTCCTTCGCAAACTTCTCTGTGAAATACTGACGTGAAAACGAGTGTCCCAGCGTCCTACCTATTAGTCCGTATCGTTTCATTACCTTCTTGTGTTCATTTTACATCTTTAACTCCTTTAACTACTTAGCTGTTTTTCCCCCAGTACATACAACACATACCGAATGCCAAATAGCGGAAACCTACATCTGTGAAGCCTGCCTCACGAAACCGCTTGGCCATTTCCTCGCCTTGCACGATTGCCTCCATCGTTTCTGGCAGATAAGTATAGGCACTCCTGTCGTTCGACAGCAACTTACCCAATACGGGCATGACTACATGGCGATAGAGTTGAAATAACTGACGCATCGGGAATGACTGAGGTGCACAGAGGTCAATCACCACAACACATCCATCCTTCTTTGTCACTCGACACATCTCCAGCAGGCATACATCGATATGCTCGAAGTTGCGCAAAGCGAATGCAGACATCACCACATCGAACTCCCCCTCTGCAAATGACAGTCGCTCACAATCTTCATGCACAAACTTAATATGTTCAGTCAGTCCCGCCTCAGCCACTTTAGCGCGGCCTATCTGCATCATCCCTTCGGAGATATCGCAGCCGACAATCCTATCGGGATGCAGTTCTCGAAACGCCTTAATGGCCAAGTCACCCGTACCAGTTGCCACATCGAGTATCCGCTCCCCACCCTCATTGGAAGGGCGAGCAGCAAGCAAACTTTTTATCTTCTTGATAGCACTTCGTCGCCACAGACGATCGACTCCAAGCGAAAGCGTATGGTTCAGCCCATCATAAGTGGGGGCAATGTTATCAAACATCGCCTCCACCTGTTCATGCTTAGAACCATTCTGCCCGTATGGCTTTATCTCTTCGACAGCCATTCAGTTACATTCTTTTCAATGCGTGCAGCAATATCCTCGCAAGATTCCTCCTTTTTGAACTTCTCGCCTGTGATATGCTCATAGAGTTCGATGTAACGGTCAGAAACCGATTGTGCATACTCGTCTGTAATCTCGGGCATCACCTGGCCTGGCTGGTTCATGAAGTTATGCTCAATGAGCCACTTACGAACAAACTCCTTAGAAAGCTGACGCTGAGGCTCTCCCTTTGCAAACTTTTCCTCGTAACCCTCTGCGTAGAAGTAGCGTGAAGAGTCGGGAGTGTGAACCTCGTCAATGAGGTAGACTTTACCGTCGCGCTTGCCGAACTCGTACTTTGTGTCCACCAGAATCAAACCCTTCTCTGCAGCAATCTTCGTTCCGATTTCGAACAGTTTATAGGTATACTGCTCCATGAGTTCGTAGTCCTCCTTGCTCACAAGACCCTGGGCGATGATTTCTTCCTTAGAAATATTCTCGTCGTGACCTTCATCGGCCTTGGTTGTTGGGGTAATAATAGGTGTAGGGAACTTCTGGTTTTCCTTCATTCCTTCTGGCAAAGCCACACCACACAACGTACGTTCGCCAGCCTCGTATGCTCTCCAAGCAGAACCTGTGAGATAGCCACGGATAATCATCTCGACGCGGAAGCCCTCGCACTTCAATCCCACTGTCACCATCGGGTCGGGAGTAGCGAGCTTCCAATTAGGAACCACATCAGCAGAAGCGTCCAAGAACTTTGCTGCAATCTGATTGAGCACTTGTCCCTTAAATGGGATTCCCTTAGGAAGTACTACATCGAACGCACTGATGCGGTCTGTAGCTACCATCACCATGATGTCATTGTTGATGTCGTAAACATCACGAACCTTTCCGTGGTAAACGCTACGCTGTCCAGGAAAGTTAAAGTTTGTCTGAGTTAATGTCTTCATCTTTGTTGTCATTTATTTGTTTAAGAGATTTAGAATCTTCGTATTCTTTGTATGCATTCACGATGCGTGTTACCAACTTATGTCGTACAATATCCTTGTCGGTCATTTCGATGAAACTGATGCCCTTCACGTCTTTCAGAACAGACATCGCCTCGACCAGTCCTGAGCGAACCGAACGTGGCAGGTCAATCTGAGTGATATCGCCTGTGATAATCATTTTCGTGTTGTGTCCCATTCGGGTCAGGAACATCTTGATTTGTTGCGACGTTGTGTTCTGAGCCTCATCGAGAATCACAACAGCATCGTTCAGCGTTCTGCCTCGCATAAAGGCCAATGGGGCAATCTGGATGGTTTGTACCTCCATATACTCTTGGAGTTTCTGGGCAGGAATCATATCCTGCAGAGCATCGTAGAGCGGTTGAAGATAAGGATCGATTTTGTCTTTCATATCACCAGGAAGGAAACCAAGTTTCTCTCCAGCCTCTACTGCTGGGCGACTGAGGATGATGCGTCGCACCTCTTTATTCTTTAACGCGCGAACAGCGAGTGCTATGCTGGTATATGTTTTTCCAGAACCAGCTGGCCCCACAGCAAACAGCATATCGTTGGTGCGGTATTCATCGACCAAACGTCGTTGGTTCTCACTACGAGGAATGATGGCTCGCCCACTGATGCTGTAGCAGATGGCTGCAGAATCACCACCATCAGGAGCACTCTTACGTCCTTCCCCTTTAATGATGCTGAGAATCGTCTCCTCGTTCAGTGAGTTATACTTCGAACAATAATCCTGAAGGGCCTGAATATGCTCCTCAAACTGACACATCTCTTCCTCATCGCCCAACACCTTCATCACATTGCCTCGTGCCACGATGCGGAGTTTAGGATACAATGCCTTCACCATCTGCAGGTTGCAGTTGTTGACACCATAAAATGTTACCAGGTCGATATCTTCAAGAACTATATGTTTTTCTATCATCTGTCTTTCTTTTTGGCTTTGTTAGTTGTATTTAAAATGGCCCTGGAGTAGGCTCGATATCAAGCAGCCCCTCAGGAAAGTCTCCATCTTTTATCTTTTCCTTTATTCCGAAATCCTTGTACAAGTTTTTCAGCACTTGGTAGTAGTTCTCTGGCTCAATGCCCATGAGGTCGTCTTTCCAGAATTCTCCCACCATCTGAGGTGTGTATTTGCAGGCCTTCTCGAGACTCTCGTAAAAGAATTTTGGCATCTTAAGCAGGAAGTAACAATGAGCGAGATAGGGATATGCTCTCACATGATCAGGATCGTCGGTTTCACGAGTCACCATCTTGAGGAACATCATAGCAGGCATGAGGTTTCCGTGTTCGAGCAACTCTGCTGCAGCGCCAAGCATCACCTTCACAGGGTTATCTGCGTTCGCTGTTGCGTCCAAGAAACACATCACAGCCTTTCCCATCTGTTTTTGGCCAAGATAGATTGAACCTTTCATCATCTTGTAACCTGTTGCTCCTGGATACATACGCAAAGCATTGTTGATGGATCGCATCGCTTCTGTACAATACCCTCCCGTCAGATATATGTCAGCAATGTATGCCCACATATCTGCCTTAGCGGAGCGGTCCTTCACTTTGCGAATCACAGGCAGACGATATTCCTCAAGCAGTTGGTATGCAGCATCTTTCTTTTCTGTCTGCATCAAACAATTGGCCAACGCTATATTGTAATAATCGTCATGCGTTAATTCGATATATTTCCTCAATGACTTTTCTGCTACCGTATAGTTGGCACGCATCAGAAAACCCTGCCCTTTCACCAACAGCGCCTGTGTATCATCAGGATCTATGGCTAAAGCAAAATCTACTGAATTGAGTGCTCCATCTACATCGCCAGTCACCATCTGCAACGATGCCAGATAGGTCCATCCTTGCGGCATATAAGGATTGGAATCGAGAATATGGTTATATAGTTCGATTTCCTTCGAGTAGAGATGATTGATGTTGCATATTCTTGCGATGTCCACATCGATATCGTCTCCTGGGATGGGCGAACAACGCTGGATATACTTGTCTATCCACTGAGGCAGCAACCTCTGCGCATCGTCTTCTTCAGCAAGGTCGGACAAAGACATGATGATATGCATGTATGCTTCGCGCTTACGAGTGGCACCCTCCTCTTTGTCTGACATATCCTTACATTGTCCGACTTCAATCTTCAGCCACTTTCTGAACAGCTTTTCTGCTGTTTCATAATCGTGGTTCTGAGCGCAAGCCAACTGCCCACTGTAATAGTAGGTATCATGGTCGTCATCAGGATTGAGCATCGCTACAGCTTCCTCTGCCTCGTCAAAGCGATTCATTCCGATGAGCGTATTTGCCCTGAGCGACAGCAAATCCTTGTTGTCGCTATGATACGACAGTCCTTCTTCGACTACCTCATAAGCCTCTTGTAGGCTTTCGTGCGCAATATAGTATTCTGCAATATCGATATAGTCGTCCGAATCTATATAGTATGGCAATCCTTTCGCCTTCGCTTTTCGATAGTGCGACAGGAGTTCCTGAAATTCCAAAGATTCGTCTAAGTCCATCATGCTATATGCGCTCGTTTCCGGGGTTGATAATTATCCTCTTTTCCAATAATGCGAAAGGGGCGTTTTATTTCTTCCAATTGTCTCTCAGACCTACTGTGCGGTTGAATATCAAGTGCTCAGGGGTCGAATCAGGATCTACGTTGTAGTAGCCGATACGCTGGAACTGGAGGTAGTCGAGCGGCTTGCGGGTAGTGAGCCACTTCTCCACATACGCCTTACGCACCTCAAGACTATCGGGGTTGAGGAATGGGCGCATTGCTTCGATGCCCTTCACACCTCCGTGCTCATCAGAGTACTTGGCTATTTCGTCGCGCGGATTCTCCACCATCCACAGGCGGTCGTAGTTTCTCACTTCGGCCTCGATACAATGACGGCAGCTCACCCAGTGGATGGTCTTGCCCTTGATTTTCATATTTGCATTCGCCTCGCCTGTCTTGGTTTCTGGGATGAATTCGGCATATATCTCTGTAATGTTTCCGTCTGCGTCTTTTTTGCAGCAGTTCTCTTCTGGGCAGCGAATGATGTATGAGTTCTTCAAGCGAACTTCCTTGCCTGGTCCCAAACGGAAGAACTTAGCAGGAGCATCCTCCATGAAGTCCTCGCGCTCAATCCACAATTCGCGGCTGAATTCTATCTCGTGTGTACCGTCGGCTTCGTTCTCTGGGTTGTTCACCGCCTGATAGGTTTCCAGCTTATCTTCTGGGAAGTTGGTGATGATGAGCTTTACAGGATCGACCACAGCACTTACTCGCTGTGCCCGTTTGTTGAGATCGTCACGAACTGCACTTTCGAACAAGGACATCTGATTCAACGCATCGAACTTGGTATAACCAATCTTGTCGATAAAGCTTAAGATGCCTTCAGGGCTGTAACCTCTACGACGGAATCCACAGATAGTCGGCATACGGGGATCGTCCCAGCCGTTCACAATGCCTTCCTTCACCAACACGAGTAGGTTACGTTTCGAGAGCAGAATATGGGTGAGGTTCAGTTTGTTGAACTCAATCTGACGCGGACGGTTGTCGTCGAGAGGCTGATCGTCGCCTCCTACCTGCTTTGCCCAATCCACGAAAAGGTCGTAAAGCGGACGATGGCTCACAAACTCGAGCGTACAGATACTATGAGTCACACCCTCCCAGTAGTCACACTGTCCATGGGTGTAGTCATACATCGGATAAGCATTCCACTTATGCCCAGTACGCCAATGAGGCAGATTGAGCACGCGATACATAATCGGGTCGCGGAAATGCATGTTTGGGTTCGCCATATCGATCTTGGCACGAAGCACCATCCGCCCAGGTTCCATCTGTCCTGAATTCATCTCTTCGAACAGACGCAGACTTTCCTCCACAGGACGGTCACGATAGGGCGAGTTCACGCCTGGCTGAGTGGGTGTACCCTTCTGCTCGGCAATCTGCTCCGATGTCTGCTCGTCAACATAGGCCTTGCCTTGCTTAATGAGTTCGACAGCCAAATCCCATAGCTGCTGGAAATAATCAGAGGCATACAACACATCACCCCACTTGAATCCCAGCCACTCGATGTCGCGCTTGATGGCTTCTACATATTCCGTATCTTCTTTCTGAGGGTTCGTGTCGTCCATACGCAGGTTGCACACTCCACCATACTTCTTCGCCAATCCGAAGTCGATTGCGATAGCTTTTGCATGACCTATATGCAGGTAGCCATTCGGCTCAGGTGGGAAACGCGTCTGCATACGTCCACCGTTCTTACCCTCTGCAAGGTCACTTTTCACTATTTCCTCCACGAAGCTGATGGGTTCTACCCTCACCTCATCGTCTTTAGTTTCCAACATATCTTATTCGTTTACAAATTTTGACTACACATTATTTATTATTAGGATGCAAAGTTACAAAGAAAAGCTGATATGACAATACGAATTTGAAAGTTTAACGTTGTTCTGTCATAAAAACACACAAAACTTGCATCTCCTCTGCTTGTACGGATAAATTATGAAGCAATTCCGTCAGCAATTCAGAGAGAAATTGCGGACAACTCACAAAAGATTCCGCAGCCAGATCAAAATCATCATCTCTAGCCAGATCAAAATCATCATCTCTAGGAGAGAAAAGTATAGCCCCCTAGGGAAAAATGTTCCTTCCCTTAAGGGAAAGTTATATTTCATACTATGAAACGTACATTTCATACTACGAAACGTATGTTTCATACTTTGAAACGTACGTTTCGTACTTTGAAACATAAAATACCCCTAGGGGTAAGGAAAAATCTATCAAGGCATCGGTACTTTTTCTCCTAAGAGACTTCCCAATTCTACTAGAATAGATGGAAGAGCCAACAGAGGAACAGGCAAATTGCGAATTTCGCAAGTAAACACAGCAAAACAGCAGCCAGTCTGTTAAATATGGTTAATTCTTGTTCGTTTTATAGTACTATGCTATACAAGGTATTTATATTTTGCCTAGATTTGCAGCGTAAAACAGTACTGGCTAAAACAAAATGTATTAAAAACAAAGGAAAACTATGAATGTAGACAATGCAAAATCACAGATGAGGAAGGGAATGCTCGACTATTGCATCATGCTTCTTCTCAGCGAAAAGCCTTACTACACCTCCGACATCATCCAAAGGCTGAAAGAGGCCAACCTGCTGGTCGTAGAAGGCACGCTCTACCCTCTCCTAACTCGACTGAAGAACGACGGAGTTCTCTCGTACGAATGGCAGGAAAGCACACAAGGTCCGCCACGAAAGTATTACGTATTGACAGACGAAGGTCATGAGGCTCTGAAACAGATGGACCTCGCCTGGAACGAACTAGAAAACACGGTACACAATATCAAAAGTACCTCAGAAACAGCAAATCAACAGTACTAACAATTAATGATTATCGAAAACAATGGATGCAGAAAAAATCAACTTGTTCATCGCAACAAAAGGGGAAAACTTCCCAACAGATTCATACGGTTACATTCGTGAACGCCTGGAACAGGCTTCGCCAACCAACGAAATGGCCATCATGGCAACAAGCTACACTAATCCCATTTTAGCAATCGTACTTTCAGTACTCGTAGGAGAGTTCGGAGTCGATCGCTTCATCATTGGAGATATAGGGCTGGGAATCGGCAAGCTACTCACAGGAGGCGGCTGCGGAATATGGTGGCTGATTGACCTCTTCCTAATCATGGACGCAACCAAGAAAAAGAATCTTGAGAAATTCATGACAATAGCAGGATAAGAAGTTCACCAATTCCGACCAAACCTGCAAGCAATAATAATACAATAATTCTATAGAAAAATGAAAAAGAACATACAAATCAACCTGTGCGGACGGCTTTATCAAATCGATGAAGACGCATACCAACTCCTGAGCCACTATACGGAGACGCTCCGCAACTATTTCATGAAACAGGAAGGAGGAAGCGAGATTGCTGACGATATCGAGCAGCGTATCGCAGAACTCTTCGACGAACTGGTGGCAAGCGGCACTCAGGCCATCACGATCGAGAATGTACAGAACATCATCAATCAGATAGGCGACCTGAAGGACATTACTGAAAACGACGAGCAGACCTCTAAGGAGAAAAACTCAACCTATCAGCAGACACAAAAGGCAACCCATCTGCACGAAATGCTCAACAAGAAGAAGTTCTATCGTGACACAACCAACAACGTACTTTTTGGTGTACTAGCTGGTGCATCCCACTATATGGGTACAGGACGCAACACCCTTCGCTGGCTGTTTGTCCTGCTATGTATCGGATGGGGATTTCTTGCAACAGTATTCCCAACCATACTGACGACATTCTTCTTAGGTCCCATCTCGCTTGTATTCATCCCCTTGGCAATCGTTCCTGAAATCATCTACTTCGTACTGGGACTCTGTATTCCACCAGCTAACACACCAGAGGAAAGCCTGAAGATGAGAGGTGTGCCTGTCACACCACAGAACCTGACAAGCGAGGTGAAGCAGCAAAGCGTACAATACACAAAGAAGAGTAACATAAGTGGATGGAACATCTTCACGGGCACCATGTCAATCATCATCGCAATCTGTTCATCTATCAATTTGATTGGTTGTATCATCACAGCATCCATCCTATTCACTGTCTTAGCTCGTGAAGTACCAGAATTCTTAGACGGCGATGTCATCCTAAGTTGGACACAAGAACGTACAACTTTCTTCATCTACCTACTCATCGCCTGCGTCAGCATGATTCTATCAGTAGGTATTGTGCTCTACTGTAGCATCCACTCGTCGCTGAGTTCGTTCAAGAAAGCCAAGCCGATGAGCAACTTGCAGCGCATCCTATGGGCAATCGGATGGGTCGCTACCCTCACCCTCAGCATCGTATTTATCATCCTCTCCACAACACAATTTAAACGTTTGGAAGAAATGGAAAGCGATGCACATCGAGCAAGAAACGAGGTTTGGCAGAAAGAGCACACACGCGAGGACGGCTTCTACCACTCAGACGAAGAATGGGAATTCCTCCAAGCTGGCAGATGGAACGTACTCATTGCCGATGATGTGGATGATAATCGCGTCACTTATACAGGCGACTACTATATCAATAATGATTACAATACACGTTATCTCGATGTTTATTGTGACGGAACGCCAGCAAGAGTACTCATCCAGCGTGCCGACTCGCTTGAACCTGGCACCTATCGACTCACAGCTGCCGTGAAAGCCAATAACGACCATAAGTTTGTGTTTGCACTTGGAGAGGACGATCAATATCGTCTGGCAGAGATACCTGTATATGATGATGAAGGCGGCCTTATTCACGAAGTCGCTTGCAAAATGCAGTGCGATACTATCGACATCGACATCACAAGGCCTGAAGAAGCACTTGCCTTTGAACTGCTAAAATCCAAGTCTCCACACACTTTGAAGAAAATTGCTGAAGCCAACTACGATCAAGGTAACGGATGGAGCTATGTAGCCATCAACGACATCGTAGTCACGAAACCAACCTATATCACCTATGGTATAACCACAGATCGAGCTATCACAGGCGTAGAGCCCACAACAGGTTGGTTCTCAGCAACCGACTTCAAGATTGAGAAAATAAAATAGGACTCATAAGGCTCATAGGGTTCATAGGCCCATAGGTCCCATAAGACTCATAAGGCCCATAAGACTCATAGGTCCCATAAGACTCATAGGTCCCATTTTACCCATCATCAAATAAGCAAGGGCATCCGTCCTTGCTTATTTCTTTATCTTCTTCAAAAGCTTTTTGGTTTCTTCGCGAAGCTTCTTTGTGTTTCGCTGCGTCTGCTCGCGTATGAGCCTATTGTTGCGGCGATTGAGCTTGATAAGTTCCTCCGATCGCATCTGAGCCAAGCGCAACTGCTCCACGATGGCATTCTGGACTGTTTCTGCCACATCGAGCATTCCTTCATCCTTAGGACACACACACAGTAGACCCTTAGGCACAATCGCAATCTCTATTTCGCTTGCTGCCTCAGCAGGGTCTCCGTCATAGTGAATAACTCCAGGTTGCTGACGATAAATCGAAAGACTCTTACAGCGATACGTACTCATGTGACTATCATCATCAAGCGTTCCGCCCATCATGTGGATAGCCATCTGAGGGACATCAATGAGGGTAAAAGGACGGATGATAGTAACATCGAGCAACCCATCACGCACAGAAGCCTGTGGAGTAATATAGAAGTTATTTCCGTATTGCGAAGCATTACCGCAAGCTATCAGGAATGCTTTCTGAACAATATGCTCCTCAGTCTCACTCACCATATCGATATCGTAAGTCTCAGGATTGTAATTCAACCCATTACGCAACACATTTTCTATATAGGTAATAGGTCCTCGCACCTTCGACTTTGCAAATTTCTCAGAAATGAACGCATCGAAACCAACTCCACAAGTACAGAAAAACGGATGGAGATTGATGATTCCATAATCCATCTTCCGAATGGTACATTCATTAATCAGTTCGATAGCACTAATCGGGTCAAGCGGAATGTGAAGATGACGAGCCAAACCATTTCCAGAACCCGAAGGAATGATAGCCAGAGCGGTTTTTGTGTTGATAAGTGCACGCCCCACCTCATTCACAGTTCCATCTCCTCCAATCGCGCATACCACATCAACCCCCTCGTCAACAGCCTCTTGTGCCAATACAGTAGCATGACCTGCATATTCTGTTTTTCTTATAATATAAGAAAACAAATTTTTGTCAAGCCTACTCTCAATTTGACTGACAATCATCTTCTTGCCAGAGATTCCTGAGATTGGATTATAGATGAAAACAATTTTTTTCAATTTCCTTAGTTTATCAATTCGTTGTGCAAAAGTAGAAAAAAAGAGCGAGTTATTCGTCCTTTTGGCAACGTTTTTTAACGGAAAAAGCATTTTTTTCAAAAAAAAGTGCTGAGTATGCTACTTTTTTCGTAACTTTGCAACCCGTATGACGAAATGCGAAATTAATAACGAATAAATAAATATAATCAGAAAAAGAGTGTTGCCATGTGAAGGTGATGATCACACCTTATTTATTATATTGTAGAAATATTGTAACGCAGGGCTTCACACTCAATTGAAATTATGGGTTTGTTACAAGACAGATTTAAGGAATATAGAGAGCCTCAGAAATACATGGAGGCAGGTATATATCCTTATTTTAGAGAAATCGACAGCCACCAGGACACAGAAGTGATCATGGATGGCAAGAAGGTTCTAATGTTTGGTTCTAACTCTTACATGGGACTTACCTACGACAAGCGTATTGTTGACGCAGCCGTAGCAGCCCTCAAGAAATACGGAACAGGATGTGCTGGGTCACGTTTCCTTAATGGTACACTTGACCTCCATATACAACTAGAACACGAATTGGCTGACTTCGTCGGCAAAGATGAAGCGCTAGTCTATTCCACTGGTTTCACCGTAAACTCAGGAGTAGTATCAGCATTGACTGGTCGTAACGACTACATTTTGGGCGATGACCGCGATCACGCATCCATCGTAGACGGTCGTCGACTCGCATTTTCAACCTTCTATCATTACAAGCACAACGATATGGCCGACCTTGAAGCGCAACTGAAGCGCTGTCGTCCGGAGGCCATTAAGCTAATTGTTACGGATGGTCTCTTCTCAATGGAAGGTGACTTAGCAAAGCTTCCAGAAATCGTTGAACTGAAGAAGAAGTACAACGCAAGCATTATGGTGGATGAAGCTCATGGTCTTGGCGTATTCGGAAAGAACGGCCGAGGTACGTGCAACCATTTCGGAGTAACTGACGACGTAGACCTCATCATGGGAACATTCTCTAAGTCACTTGCATCAATCGGAGGATTCATTGCTGCTGATAGCGATACCATTAACTGGTTGCGTCATAATTCACGCACATACATCTTCAGTGCAAGCAACACACCTGCAGCTACTGCTGCGGCAAGGGAAGCTCTTCACATCCTGAAGACTGAGCCAGAACGCATTGAGAATCTTTGGAAGATTACCAACTACGCACTCAAGCAGTTCCGCGATGCAGGATTCGAGATTGGAGACACCGAGAGTCCTATCATCCCATTGTACGTACGTAACGTTGAAAAGACCTTCGAGGTAACCAAGAAAGCGTTTGAAAAGGGTGTATTCATCAACCCTGTGATTCCTCCAGCGTGTGCACCTCAAGACACTCTTGTACGTGTTGCGCTGATGGCAACTCATACGAGAGAACAAGTTGACCGTTGTGTTTCTGCCCTCGTGGATTCATTCAAAGAATTGGATTTGCTATAACAAAAGCAAAAGTTAATTCAAAACAGACAAAAAAAAGACTCTGCCATTCGAAACATAACGTTTTGATACAGAGTCTTTAACTTTTTTAGGAACTCATACAAACATAAAATAAAATACGACTACTATGTGTGGAATTGTTGGATATCTAGGCACAAGAAGTGCATATCCGGTACTCATCAAAGGACTAAAACGATTAGAGTATAGAGGCTACGACAGTGCCGGCGTGGCCCTCATCACTAGCAAGGGAGACTTGCAAGTCTATAAGACCAAAGGTAAGGTAGCAGATCTCGAAGCTTATGCTGCCGATAAGGATGTGACAGGCTGTGTCGGTATTGCCCACACTCGCTGGGCAACTCATGGTGAGCCTAATTCCACGAATGCACATCCCCACTACTCTGAGTCGAATAACTTGGCGCTGATTCACAACGGAATTATCGAAAATTACATCACGTTGAAAAGCCAACTTGAGAGTAATGGAGTGAAGTTCCGCAGCACGACCGACACAGAAGTGCTGGTGCAACTGATTGAATACATTCAGAAGTCGAAGGAGGTCGACTTGCTAACGGCTGTCCGCCTGTCACTTCAGCGGGTAATCGGGGCATACGCCATCGCAATACTCGACAAAAGCAATCCTGGACAGATAATTGCTGCACGCAAAAGCAGTCCACTTGTTGTAGGCATCGGTGACGGAGAGTTCTTCCTGGGTTCCGACGCTTCGCCAATCATCGAATATACAGATAAAGTAATATACCTCAACGATGGCGACATTGCCGTCATCCGCAAAGATAAGGAACTGGAGATTGTCGACTTCAACAACATACCGTTGGAGCACGAAATCAAGACCGTTGACCTGAAACTCGGCCAAATAGAGAAAGGCGGTTTCCCTCACTTCATGCTAAAGGAGATTTTCGAACAGCCTGAATGCCTGAAGGACTGCATGCGCGGACGCATCAACACCGAATTCAAAAAGGTGAAGCTATCAGCCATTATCGACCATAAAGACCAACTGCTCTCTGCACGACGTTTCATTATCGTGGCATGTGGTACCAGTTGGCATGCAGGTCTTATCGGCAAACAACTCATCGAAAGTATCTGCGGTATACCTGTAGAGGTAGAATATGCCTCCGAGTTCCGCTATAGCAACCCTGTCATCACTTCTGAAGATGTGGTTATAGCAATTTCTCAATCGGGCGAAACAGCCGATACGTTGGCTGCCATCCAACTGGCAAAACAGAAGGGAGCCTTTATTTACGGCATCTGCAATGCTGTCGGTTCATCTATCGCACGTGCAACCGATACAGGTTCCTACATCCATGTAGGTCCCGAAATCGGTGTGGCATCCACCAAAGCCTTTACAGGTCAAGTCACAGTGCTCACCATGTTAGCATTGGCTTTAGCTAAAGAAAAGGGTGTGATTGACAGCGAGAAATACAAAGAGCTAGTCAACGAACTGAACCAAATTCCAGATAAGATGGAAGAAGTGCTGAAGGCGAACGATCACATTCGCGACATCAGCCGCGTATTCACATACGCCCGCAACTTCCTGTATCTTGGTCGCGGATTCAACTACCCTGTTGCCCTCGAAGGAGCACTGAAACTCAAGGAAATCAGCTACATCCATGCCGAAGGCTATCCTGCAGCAGAAATGAAGCATGGTCCGATTGCTCTCATCGACGAGGAGATGCCTGTGGTAGTCATAGCCACACAGAACGTGCTCTACGACAAGCTCATGAGCAACATTCAGGAAATCAAAGCACGCAAAGGTCGCGTCATCGCAATCGTCACAGAGGGTGACACAAGCGTAAAGGCTCTGGCCGACGAATACATCGAACTGCCACGCACTCTCGAATGCTTAGAACCGCTGCTCGCAACCATCCCTCTTCAGATACTGGCCTACCACATCGCTATCTGTAAGGGAAAGGATGTAGATCAGCCACGTAACTTAGCGAAATCAGTAACAGTAGAATAAGCCTATGTGACCTATGAGGCATCCACAAGCCTCTTAGCCACAAATGGCCTCATAAGCCCTATAAGCCAATGATTAGAATAGACATCCTCACCGCCGTCCCAGAACTCCTCGAAGGATTCTTCGACAAATCCATCTTAGGTCGTGCTCAACAGAAAGGTCTGGCTGAGATACACGTGCACAACCTTCGCGACTATACCGAAGACAAGCACAGGCGGTTGGACGACTATCCTTTCGGCGGATTCCCAGGCATGGTGATGCAATGCCAACCCATCGACGCATGCATCTCTGCCCTGAAAGCAGAACGCGACTACGACGAGGTAATCTTTGTAACCCCTGACGGTCAACAATTCGACCAGACGATGGCCAACGAACTCTCGCTCAAGGGCAACATTATCATCCTTTGCGGACACTATAAGGGTATCGACTATCGCATCCGCGAGCATCTGATAACAAAAGAAGTCAGCCTCGGTGATTTTGTACTTACGGGTGGCGAACTTGTAGCAGCTTGTATGGCAGACGCTATCGTACGCGTCATCCCTGGAGCCATAGGTGACGAACAAAGCGCCCTTTCCGACTCATTTCAAGACAATCTACTTGCTGCCCCAATCTACACACGTCCTGCTGACTACAAGGGGTGGAAGGTGCCCGAGATTCTGCTTTCGGGCAATCAAGCTAAGATTGAGGAGTGGGAACTCCAGCAGTCAATCGAACGCACCAAGCGCCTAAGACCCGACTTGCTGAAAGACAAGTAACAATCCCTACTCCAAACGAGTAAGACACAAAGCAGTCAAAAGCTGAATCATGACAGATGACAGATGACAGATGACAGTTTCAAATAAAGGGGGTATGCTTCACATAGAGTAAGTATAAGCAATAATAGTAAATAGTAAATAGTAAATAGTATATTATATAATAGATAATAAATAAATTAATAATAATTATTAAATAAATAATAAATAAATATTTTATATATTTATTATATATATATTATAAATTATATATTATTATAACTATATATACTTATACATACACATACCTAACGATGTATGCATAAAAAGCCTGCCCCCCACCCCTTTATCTAAAACTGTCATCTGTCATCTGTCATAACTGTCAATGTTCGGAGCATAACCAAACATTAACAGGAACAAACCAAACATTAACAGGAACAAACCAAACATTAATAGTGAAGAACCAAACATTATTAAGAACAAACCCAACATTATTAGGAGCAAACCAAACATCTACACCTTGTACACCCCCTAACACAAAAGCGGACAAAGCAATTGGTGCCATGTCCGCCTTAGTGTTATAAAGGATGTCTTTTGATGTGAATGATGCTGTTCATTGAAATAAATCTTGAGAACCAAAATAAATTTCTCCGTCTATAATAATCGCATATTCTCCTCGATTAAATCTTTCTGCCATTTCTTTTGCTTCTGGATTGAAATGATTTATTCGATATGTGGCATAATAACGATTAGATTTAAAACACCCTAAATATTTTAGTCCTTCTGGTCTATCATTATAATCTTTTATAACCATAATTATTTGATTTTAAAATTTATCGGAAATAATAATTACTTCACCGCGAAACGATATATGCATGTATGGTGATAGGTCTCACCCGGATTGAGACGAGTGGACGGGAACTCAGGATGGTTAGGCGAGTCGGGATATTTCTGTGACTCCAGAGCGATAGCTGTACGAGCACCTGTATAGACCTGAAGACCTGGTTGGTCGTTCCACACTTCCATTACGCGTCCTGACTCGGGAGAATACAACTCAGCAACCTTTTCCACCTTCTTTGCATCCTTATGGGTGAGGCAGAAGTTATTGTCGTAGTTGCGAACTTTTCCTTCAGGAATCTCCACACGCTGACCGAAACCGAAGCCGAAACCTCCCTGAACAGCCACCTGACGGTCGCCAATCTTAACAGGTTTGTTGAAATCATAAGCCGTTCCTGCTACGGGAGTCAACTTGCCTGTAGGGATGCCCATACGATCGGTCTCCGTAATGTTGGCAGCACTAACGGTAAGCATATGGTCAAGGATGTCGCCATTGCCTACACCCTTGAGGTTGAAATATGAGTGGTTTGAGAGGTTCACCACAGTAGCCTTATCTGTCGTAGCCTCGTATGCAATAGACAGTCCGTTATCCTTAGTGATGGAATAGGTGAGCGTAGTAGTCAGCGTACCTGGGAACCCATCGAGTCCGTCAGCAAGGACGCACTTCATCACGAGTTCTTTCTCATCGGCCTTAACGACATCCCACACCGTGTGGTCGAAGCCCTGAGTGCCTCCATGCAGGATATGCTGTCCGCTGTTTCGAGTCACCTGATACTCTTTACCATCGAGGGCAAAGGTAGCGTTAGCAATACGGTTGGCAAAGCGTCCAAGAGCAGGTCCCACCATTCCGAGATTGTAGCGCGGATACTGGTGGATGTTTGGGTAATTAGTGACCAGATTGGCATATTCTCCCGATTTGTCTGGAGCAAAAAGGCCAACGATAAAACCACCGTAGTTGGTAATCTGAGCAGCCACTGTGCCATTGGAGATTGTGTAAAGTGCCACCTTCTTACCGTCCATAATCGTGTCGTATGGAGCAGCATCGAGAAGTGGAATCTGTTTTTGAGCCGAAACCATCATGGTGACAGCTACAAGCATCATTGATAATGTGAAACGTTTCATGATAATTTATTATTTACTATTCGAATATTAACTACTTCGTAGAGCTACATGGGTGCAGAAAGGTCACTTATTACTCCTCTATCTGGCGTATCAAATCGTCGCACGCCCTCAGCACCTTGCGGTTCATCATGTGTCCCCAAATGCCTCCGATGACACCACCCACGGTGCTTGCTATGAGCAATCCCCACAGATACTCCTTGTCTGCGTTGAGCGACATCACTTCGTATGCAAACCACGCAAGCCATAGCACAATGAGCGGATAGCCGATGCGCTGCCAAGTGATGTACTGCATCTTCAGTTTCTTTGCATTCTTCGCCACCTCAAGCATGTTACCATCCATAATGTCACGCTCGTCCATCTTGGCGTGGATAATCCACATGACCACCACACACACCACCATCAACACCGAGGTTCCGATGAGGAAACGTAGAGGCAAGCCTATCTGATACCAACTCATGTTTCCGAATGTAAGCGCAAAGATACTCGCAATCAACACGACCCATTTGTAGCGGTTGATGGTCGACATCTTGCCCGTCATCGTCTGTTTCAGCAGGTTATCCGTCAAAATCTCCTCCTTATTGAGTTTTTCTTTCAGCAATGCCATTTGGGCACGCATCTCTTCCAATTCGTTTGTTTCGTTCATACGTTCCATATCAATGTAGTTAATCTTCTGTTTACTTCATCGCCTTGAGTTGCTCGCGGATTCTAACGAGCTTCACCGACACATTCTTGGTGGAGATTCCCACAATCTCACCAATCTCGTCATAGCTAAGATTGTCGAGCCACAGCAGGACGATTGCACGATCGATAACACCCAGCTTACTGATGCGGTTGTAGAGCTGACGTATCTGCTTTGTGTCCTGATCGTTGTCCTCATAGAGATTCGAGCCGACTGACAGGTCAACCTTCTTACCCATCTTCTTCTTTTTACGGTCGGCAGAGATGCAAGTATTCAAGCTCACCTTATAAATCCATGAGTTCAAGCTGCTGTCTCCACGAAACTTCTCATACCCCTTCCATAGGTTGATAAGAATCTCTTGGAAGAGATCGCTGACCTCATCCTCATCCTTCGAAAACATATAGCACACCGTGTAGATGGTGTTCTTATGTTGCCGCACTATGTTTGCAAATTCTCTCTCGTTAGCTTCCATGCTGACTGTCCGTATTAGCTATTACACCCATAAGACGCAAGAACCAACAAATAACTACATTTTCCTGCACTTTTTTTGAATTGATAATCAATTACACGTGCAAAGTTAGTGAAAAAATGAAGAAAATAATGGATAGTAAATGGTCAAATGGTAAATAATGCTTAACTTTGCGTATTATTTTAAGCAATTTTACACAATCATGAAGCATTTTATCATATCAGCAACTTTAGCAATTTGTTCGATGAGCCTCTTTGCTCAGACAAAGCAACTCACTCTTGAAGCAGCGATGAGTGGAGGTAACCTCCGTATCAACTATCCAAACATCAATCTTGAAGCACTCGATCAGGACACATCTATGCCTTACGAAGACAAGGCGAATGCAGCGTCCGAAACCTTATCGGGAAAGGACGAAGACCATTTCGTGCTAACGATGACCAACAGACAACGTGTTTGGCGCTATGCCACACGAGGCGATTACTATCTGGTTGACCGCAAATCAAACACGACTCGACAATTGGGTGCCGATCTGCCTAAGTCCTCGCTGATGTTCGCCAAGATATCGCCTGACGGCAAGAAAGTGGCTTACGTATCGAAGAACAACATCTATCTGGAGGATTGCAACCTTCAGACACCCAATCGACGTCAGCTGACTCCTGACGGGAACGACACAATCGTCAATGGAACATTCGACTGGGTGTACGAAGAAGAGTTCGACTGCCGAGACGGATTCCGCTGGAGTGCAGATAGCCGTTACATCGCCTTCTGGCGTAGCAACACATCTGGCACAGGATGGTTTGACATCATCAACAACGTTGATAGCATCTACCCTACCATCCAACATTTCCCCTACCCCAAGGCAGGAACCACCAACTCTGCTGTCAAGATTGGCTTCATCGACTTGCAGACAGGAAAGACCTCTTGGCTACCTATTCCTGGGGACGAACGCGAGAACTATCTGCCTCGCATGGAGTTCGTCCCAGGCACCAATACCCTGATGATTCAGCAGATGAATCGTCCTCAGAATCATAATAAGGTGTGGACTTGTACACTTCAAGACGGTAAGGCACAAGACCTGAAAGTGCTGTGCGAAGATACAGACGAAGCATGGGTAGAAACGAACGACAACATTCATTGGCTGCCTGGCAACAAGTTCTTCATCTTCACTTCCGAACGCGACGGATGGCGTCACCTCTATCGCGTAAGTGCTGACGGGAAGAAGTGGACCTGCATCACGAATGGCAATTTCGATGTCATTCACGAAGTGGAATACGACGAAAAGCGAGGCTATATCTACTTCACCTCAGCCGACCCAGAGAAGGCTGCCGACCGCATCCTGATGCGTACCAGCGTGATGGGAAACGGTAAGGTGGAAAACATCACAGCTATGTGTCATCCTAACCAAGAGTCAGGACAATACTCCTATTCGTTCTCTCCTAACCTCGACTATGCTCTCGAAACGTATTCAAACGCCAATCATGTTCCGGTTTACTCACTTGTTCGTATGGACAAGAAGGGACGCTGGAGCTTTGACAAAGTATTGGAAGACAATTCCCGTGCTCAGCAGGAATGGGAATCCTACGGATTGAAGAAAGAGATGGTGAAGTGTAAAAGCAGCGACTTAGAACTCGATGCATGGATCATCAAGCCTGCCAACTTCGACCCCACGAAGAAATATCCTGTTATCGACTACGTCTATGGCGAACCTGCCTCAGCAACCGTTCAGAACCATTGGGAGTCAAGCCTCTTCTGGCATCATCTGGCAAGCTTGGGATATGTAGTAGTCAGTATTGAGAATCGTGGAGCAGCAGCACCTCGTGGCCGCGAGTGGCGCAAATGTATCTATGGCGAAGTAGGTGTGGCAGCCAGTCAAGATCAGGCACAAGGTATCATGGACCTCTGCCGTCAGTTCCCTTGGATGGATTCCACCCGATTGGGCATCACAGGTTGGAGCGGAGGAGGAGCACAGACGCTCAACAGCATGTTCCGCTATCCCGATGTGTTCAAGACAGGTGTAGCAATCGCATTCGTCAGCGATCAACGACTCTACGATACCATCTATCAGGAACGCTACATGAATACCCCTCAGAACAACCCTGACGGCTATTTCCGCGGAAGCCCTATCAGCTATGCAGAGGGCTTGAAAGGCAACTTGCTCCTCTTGCACGGAACAGGCGACGATAATGTACACTATCAGAACACAGAAGTGTTGGTCAACCGTCTGGTTTCGCTTGGCAAAACATTCTATCAAGTAAGCTACCCGATGCGCACTCACGGAATCAGCGAAGGAAGAGGTACCAGTCAGCACCTCCGTCGCACCCTCATCGACTTCTTCCAGAAAAACCTGTAATTGCAGTATCCATTTCGCTTACAAAAATTTGTGAAAACCAAAGGGCAAAAAATCAATTACCCCTAAGGGAAAAAATTGTTTCCCCTAGGGGCTGCAAAAATTCCCCTTAAGGGAAACAAAAAAAGGCTCCGAAAAACAAGGAACACATTCGTCAAAAAAAGGGTAAAGAAAACGTAAAAGTATACACAAGCAATCATCACTTCTTTCCTATATATATTAATAAGGTGTTGTGCACTCATTGGATTATTTTGGGCAAGAATTTAGAGATATTGACAACAGGAAGGAAATAATTAGCATTATTTTGCAAACTTCACTTTGCAAATCAAACTTTTTGTTGTACCTTTGCAGAAGAATCTTGATAATTATCACGAAATCAAAATAATTCATTCAGAAAAAAAAGAAATTAATATGGAGTCGTTTTTCCGCACGCACAAGTACTTAGTAGAGCACCTTGATGCTCCTGTTCGCCGTGATTTAATGGATGAGATTGACTGGAAGAAGAGGATGATTGGCATAAAGGGAGCCAGAGGTGTTGGTAAAACCACATTCTTGCTTCAGTTTGCGAAAGAGCATTATTCACCCGACGACCACCAGTGTCTGTACATCAACACGAATAACTTCTACGTGCAGAACATTGGCATTTCAGCTTTTGCAGGTGAATTCTA
The DNA here is from genome assembly GCA_902785075.1 of uncultured Bacteroidales bacterium. GTDB lineage: Bacteria > Bacteroidota > Bacteroidia > Bacteroidales > Bacteroidaceae > Colivivens. The sequence continues at coordinate 24,603 of CACZXN010000026.1, forward strand.
CCATAATGGTGGCAAAGTGTTGCTCATTGACCAAGTGTTTAAACAGCCTGATTGGAGTAGTCAGCTGAGAGAGTGTTATGACCGCTATCCAGGTTTGAGAATCATCTTCACGGGTTCGTCAGTAATGCGCCTGAAGGAAGAAAACCCAGAACTGAACGGCATCGTTGACTCATACAACCTGAGAGGATTCTCGTTCCGCGAGTTCTACAACTTGCGTACAGGCAACTACTTCCCTGCATACACTTTGGAGGACATCGTCAAGCACCACAAAGAGATTGCCCAGAAGATCATTGCACACGGAAGTCCTCGCGAATACTTCTCTGAGTACTTGCATCATGGATTCTACCCATTCTTCCTAGAGAAGACCAACTACTCTGAGAACTTGTTGAAGACAATGAACATGATGATCGAAATCGACGTACTCCAAATTAAGCAGATAGAGTTGAAGTATCTGGCCAAAATCAAGCAGATGTTCTACTTACTGACCAACAGCGGCAGCAGTGTGCCCAACATCAGCCAGTTGGCTCAGGAATTAGGTATGTCGAGAGCAACCGTCATGAACTACATCAAGTACTTGATGGAAGCTCGACTGGTAAACATGATTTACTCAAAAGGCGACGAGTTCCCAAAGAAACCAGCACGCGTGTTGCTGCACAACTCCAACCTGATGTACAGCTTCTACCCACAGCGCTTTGATGAGCACGATGTGCTTGAGACCTTCTTCTGCAACACAGTATGGAAAGACCACAAGGTGAACAAGGCAGGCAACATCTGTTCGTTCCTCATCGACGGTCAGCAGGAGTTCCGCGTCATAGAACACGGCACGAAGCTGAAGAGCAAGTCAAAAGTGATCTTCGCTGTCAACCAAATGGAATGTGGCGAAGGCAATCAAATACCACTCTGGCTGTTCGGGTTCCTGTATTAATGTACCCCGGCCCATAAGGCCCATAAGGCCCATAAGAGAAAGAAAAAAAATTATTAGATATATTTAGTAACATCACAAAAGAAAAATGGCAAAAGCAAAGAAATTCATTACCTGCGATGGTAATCAGGCAGCTGCACACATAGCTTATATGTTCTCAGAAGTAGCTGCAATCTACCCTATCACCCCATCGTCACCTATGGCTGAACATGTTGACGAATGGGCTGTAGCCGGTCGTAAGAACTTGTTTGGCGACACAGTGTTGGTTCAGGAAATGCAATCAGAGGCAGGAGCCGCTGGTGCAGTTCACGGTTCACTTCAGGCCGGCGCTCTGACAACAACATTCACAGCATCACAAGGATTGCTCCTTATGATCCCTAATATGTACAAGATTGCCGGTGAGCTTCTTCCATCTGTATTCCACGTATCTGCACGTACGGTTGCAAGCCACTCACTCTGTATCTTCGGCGATCACAGCGACGTGATGGCTTGTCGTCAGACAGGATTTGCAATGCTGTGCGAAGGTAGCGTTCAAGAAGTAATGGACCTTAGTGCCGTTGCTCACCTCGCAGCATTAAAGACACGTGTACCATTCATCAACTTCTTCGACGGATTCCGTACCTCACACGAGTACCACAAGATCGAAGAGATGGACATGGAAGACATCCGTCCACTTGTTCCTATGGACAAGGTAACTGAGTTCCGTGCACGCGCTCTAAGCCCAGAGCATCCTGAGGCAAAGGGTATGGCTGAGAACCCAGAGACATTCTTCGCTCATCGCGAGTCATGCAATCCTTTCTACGAGGAAGTACTTCCTGCAGTTGAGGAATACATGGCAGCTATCTCAAAGATTACCGGCCGCGAGTATAAGCCATTCACATACTACGGAGCAGCTGATGCAACAGACGTCATCATCCTGATGGGTTCTGCTACTGAGGCAGCACGTGAAGCAATCGACTATGCAAACGCAAACGGCAAGAAGTATGGTATGGTAAGCGTACACCTCTATCGTCCATTCTCTGCAGAGCGTCTGCTCGAAGCTGTTCCTGCAACTACCAAACACATCGCTGTGCTTGACCGCACAAAGGAACCAGGAGCAAGCGGCGAACCTCTCTACCTCGACGTGAAAGATGCATTCTACGGAAAAAAGGATGCCCCAACAATCGTAGGCGGACGTTACGGACTTGGTTCTGCTGACGTAACTCCAACCATGATTCTGACAGTTTACAAGAACCTCGAACTTCCGGAGCCAAAGAATCACTTCACTATTGGTGTTATAGATGATGTTACCTACCGCTCACTTCCTATGGAAGAGGAAATGGCACTTGGTGGCGAAGGCATCTTCGAAGCTAAGTTCTTCGGACTTGGTGCAGATGGTACTGTTGGTGCAAACAAGAACTCTGTGAAGATTATCGGTGATAACACAGATAAGTACTGCCAGGCTTACTTCTCATACGATTCAAAGAAGTCTGGAGGTTTCACTTGCTCACACCTCCGCTTTGGCGACACACCAATCCGTTCAACTTATCAGATCAAGACCCCTAACTTCGTAGCATGTCACGTACAGGCTTATCTCCGCATGTATGATGTGCTTCGTGGTTTACGTCAGAACGGTCAGTTCCTCCTCAACACCATCTGGGATGGCGATGAGTTGGTAAAGAACCTGCCAAACCACGTGAAGAAGTACTTCGCAGAGAAGAATATCACAGTTTACTATATCAACGCAACTAAGATTGCACAGGAGATTGGTCTTGGCAACCGTACCAACACCATCCTCCAGTCAGCATTCTTCCGCATCACAGAGGTAATCCCTGTTGACCTGGCTATTGAGCAGATGAAGAAATTCATCGTGAAGTCATACGGAAACAAGGGTGAAGACGTAGTCAACATGAACTACGCAGCAGTTGACCGCGGAGGTGAATACAAGCAGTTGACTGTTGACCCAACTTGGGCTAAACTCCCTGAAGATCCTGCAGTAGAGAACGACGACCCTGAATTCATCAACAAACTCGTACGTCCTATCAATGCACAGAATGGTGACCTTCTCCCTGTATCTGCATACAAAGGCTATGAAGACGGTATGTGGGAACAAGGAACAGCTGCATACGAAAAGCGTGGTGTTGCTGCATTCGTTCCTGAATGGGATTCTGAGAACTGTATCCAGTGTAACAAGTGTGCATTCGTTTGTCCTCATGCTTGTATCCGTCCATTCGTAATGACTGACGAAGAGGCAGCAGGACTTGACGCAGCTAAACTCGATATGATTGCACCTCCTGCTCTCAAGGGCATGAAGTTCCGTATGCAGGTAGGCGTTATGGACTGTCTCGGATGCGGTAACTGTGTCGATGTATGTCCAGGCAAGAAGGGCAACAAAGCCCTCAAGATGGTTGGTCTCGAGAGCCAGCTTAGCGAGGCAAAGAACTGGGACTACTGCGTGAAGAACGTAACTTCAAAGCAAGACTTGGTAGACGTGAAGTCAAATCCACGTGTCAGCCAGTTCGCTACCCCACTCTTCGAGTTCTCAGGAGCATGTTCTGGTTGTGGTGAAACTCCTTACGTTAAACTCATCTCTCAGCTCTTCGGAGATCGTCAGATGGTAGCAAACGCAACAGGTTGTTCTTCTATCTACTCAGGTTCAATTCCATCTACACCTTATACTAAGAATGCAAAGGGACAAGGTCCTGCATGGTCTAACTCTCTCTTTGAGGACTTCTGCGAATACGGACTTGGTATGGCACTTGCTAACAAGAAGATGCGTGCTCGCATCGTAACACTCCTCAACGAGCTCCTCGCTAAGGATGACACTCCTGCAGAATTCAAGGCAGCAGCTGAGGAATGGATTGCAGGCAAAGACAATGCTGATGCATCAAAAGCAGCAGCAGCTAAGTTGGCTCCTGCTATCGAAGCAGGTCGCAACGCTGGATGCCCAATTTGCAAGCAACTCAGCGAGCTTTCACACTACCTCGTTAAGCGTAGTCAGTGGATCATTGGTGGTGATGGTGCTTCATACGATATCGGTTATGGTGGTCTCGACCACGCTTTGGCATCAGGTGAAGACATCAACATCTTCGTCATCGATACTGAAGTTTACTCTAACACGGGAGGTCAGTCTTCAAAGGCTACCCCAATCGGAGCTATCGCTCAGTTCGCTGCTGGTGGTAAGCGCATTACTAAGAAGGACCTTGGTTTGATGCAGGCTACTTACGGATATGTATATGTTGCTCAAATTGCAATGGGTGCAGACAACGCTCAGTGTCTGAAAGCAATCCGTGAAGCTGAGGAATATCCTGGACCATCTCTCGTTATCGGCTATGCTCCATGTATCAACCACGGCCTGAAGGCTAAAGGTGGTATGGGTAAGAGCCAGGCAGAAGAAGCAAAGGCTGTAGAATGTGGTTACTGGCACCTCTGGCGCTACGACCCACGTTTGGCTGAACAAGGAAAGAATCCATTCCAGCTCGACTCAAAAGAGCCTAACTGGGATAACTTCCAGGCATTCCTTGACGGCGAGGTTCGTTACCTCTCACTCAAGAAGGCAAAACCAGAAGAAGCTCAGGAACTCTTCGACGCAGCTAAGAAGGCAGCTCAGCATCGTTATGCAACTTATGTTCGCATGAGCAAGATTGATTATTCGGTAGAATAATATCAAGAAATGTCATTCAAAACATACTGCTAGATATCAAACGGTATGTTATACAAGAAAAAGGAGGAAATTATTGTAAGTTTTCTCCTTTTTTCTTTGTCATTTAAATGAATATTTGTAACTTTGCATCGAAAATGGACTTTACCCTGAACACATAAAAGAAAAAACAAAACAAACAAAAAAACCAGATATAGAAAAATTATGAAAAAAGTATTCTTTTTTTTAGCTTTGCTTCCTTTGTTTGTAGCATGTACAAACGAGGAAAATGATGACAACATCGTTATCCCACGTGACAACAATCAGTCAAACACTGTAGTATCTAAAGTACCATCAACAAATGTATTTGTTCAGGGGTCTCTCATTAATTATGCTTTCACAAAAGCTGATCTTAATGGTAATTACGGTTACGGTAAGGGTAATTGGCCAAAAATCAACACAGAAGAAGGATGGGAAGTTGCTAAGTTCTCTATCCGTATTGACGCTAGTTTCCCTGGAGTTGTTAACCAAAACGTTGAAAAGTATTGGAGCAAAAAAGGCGGTCCTAACTTAGGTAAAGTTTATACAGATTTCCCATGGGGTAAATATGACGACCGTGGTCTTGACTATTATAAAGTTGATACAAAGACTGGCTCAAATACCGGTTTATTTAGATATGTTCTCGATCCTTCTGGCTATAAAGTAAATAAGGCACTCATGGAAGTACCCGACATGAAGGTATACTTTGAGTGGTTAAAGAACCAGTCAGGTGTCGAATATAAGGATGAGCTCATCGATGTCCTAAATCACTGGGATGACTACAAGATCATTTGGTATGTAGCAAAAGAAGTTGGTAGTCAGTATTTATGGCATGTAAACGGTATCTTGGTCGAAAAGGATAAGACTCCTGAACATATTTGGGAAGAGATTAAGGATGATGTAGATGATGATATGGATATTTCTGACGATGAGGGTGCAGAAAACGTAGAGATTGACATCCACAAGCAGGAGCACAAAGACTGGAACGAAATCAAGACTTCTGTTCACATTCGTGCAGATGTTGAGAATGTTCAGATTAATATTCCTATCGAGTATGCTAACATTGTAGAAGCTGACGATTTCCAGATACGTATTTACAACAAATACATCTCAGGCGTTGAAATCAAGAACATGATTGTTCACGATGAGAATGGTATCACTATCACTATCGACAATATCGATCCTGAACTTATCAAGATGTTGAAAGAGAAATTCGGTGATGGTTTGACAGTTGAAATTCACAGCTACTGCAAGAAGGAAGATGGTGTTTGGGACGCAATGAAGAACACAACAATCGAATTAGGCAAGAAAAGCATCTTAAAGTATCAGATTACAAGTGCAGTTGCCGCCGAGAATGCAGAAAAGATAGTGAAGGATTCGGGAGATACTCCTGTCAAATCATCCAAAGATTTCTAAGCAAGACAGATAAACATATTTAATAATAAGGTGGAACGTTGTTTCCACCTTATTCATTTTAGGATGGTCTGTACCAAAAATACCGATGATTGTGTAAAAACATTATAAAACATAAATGGGGACAGCGAATTTATTCGTATCTTTGTATTCAAATACAGATTAACTACAATAACATTTATGATTGCATTCAATAAATCAACCTATATTCAGCGCAGAACTGAACTGAAAAAAAGAATCGGCAACGGATTGATTCTTATTTTCGGACACAACCAAGCACCAGCTAATTACCCTGCCAACGCATATTCGTTCCGACAGGATAGTTCATTCCTCTATTATTTCGGACAGAACCAAGAGGGACTCGTAGGTGTTATCGATGTAGATGCCGATAAGGAATATCTGATTGGTGACGATATCGACATTGAGGACATCATCTGGACAGGATTTGTACCATCCATTAAAGATCTCGCAGACGAAGTGGGAGTTAGTAATGCCGCCCCTATTGCCCAACTCGAGCCGATGGTGAAGGCAGCACAAGCCAAAGGTCAGGAGATTTTATTCCTTCCACCTTGTCGTCATGATATCATGATTCAGATAGGTGACCTCTTAGGCATACATCCACTAAAAGTTCGAGAGGCAGCATCTGTACGACTTATCAAAGCTGTGGTTGATATGCGTGCCGTTAAGTCTGAAGAAGAAATTGCTGAGATTCAGCGAGCAATGGCTATAGGATACGAAATGCATACAGCAGCAATGCGAGCATGCCATCCAGGAGTAACAGAGAAAGAGATTGCTGGCATCATGGAAGGAATCGCATGCAGTAAAGGAAGCAAAGTTTCATTCCTTTCCATCCTTACCATGCATGGAGAAATCTTCCATGGCGATCCTTCCCTTCGTCCACTCGAAGCAGGCAGACTGATGTTGTGCGACGCAGGTGCTGAGACCGTTAACAACTACTGCTCAGATAATACACGTGTAACACCTATCTCTGGCAAGTTCACACAGAAACAACGCGAGATCTACAGCATTGTAGAAGCATGTCATGATCTCGTCATAGAGAAAGCACGTCCAGGTATCAAATGGATGGATATGCACCTCGACGTATGCCGACTCATGACAGAACGCCTCAAAGAACTCGGATTGATGAAAGGAAACACAGAAGATGCTGTTCAGGCAGGTGCACATGCGATGTTCCTCCAACACGGACTTGGACACATGATGGGCATGGATGTTCACGATATGGAAGGACTCGGACAAGTTTACGTAGGTTTCGATGACGAAGTACGCCCTTCAACACAGTTTGGTACCAACTGCCTACGCTGTGGAAGACGTATTCAACCAGGATGGGTACTGACCGACGAACCAGGTATCTACTTTATCCCTGCTCTCATCGATAAATGGAAGTCAGAAGGCCTACACCGCGACTTCATCAACTACGACCTCTTGGAAACCTACCGCGACTTCGGAGGAATTCGAATTGAAGATGACATACTCATCACAGAAACAGGTTGCAAGGTTCTTGGGGAAAAAACAATTCCTTATCACATTGATGACTTAGAGTCCTTCATTCAAAGATAGATACATAACCAATAATAATAATAAACAATGAGAAAAATCATTCTTTTCGGAGCATTCGTTGCTCTCAGCTCATCGCTCTTCGCACAGATTGTAGAGCGTCAAGCACCCAAGAAACCCGAGTTCACCGTCATCAAGGAGATTCCAATCACAAGCGTGAAGAACCAAGCACGTTCTGGCACTTGTTGGAACTACTCCACCCTCTCGTTCTTCGAGTCAGAAATCCTGAAGAAATCAGGCAAGACTTACGACCTTTGCGAGATGTTTGTCTGCAACAAGAACTACATGGATCGTGCCATCTGTAAGGTTCGTATGCATGGCGACGCACAGTTCTCACAAGGCGGTTCAGCCTACGACGTACTCTATGTTCTCAAATACTACGGCATCTGTCCAGAAGAAGCTATGCCTCTTCCAGGCACTCTCTATGGAGATACACTGAACAACTTCAATGAGTTTTTCGAAGTGATGGAACCATACGTAGATGCTGTAGCAAAATCAAAAGCTAAAACGATTGGCACCACATGGAGGAACGGTCTGCAAGGTATCCTTGATGCCTATCTTGGCAAGTGTCCAGAGGAGTTCACCTACGAAGGAAAGAAGTACACACCAAAAACATTCGCAGCAAGCCTCGGACTGAATTGGGACGACTACGTATCCATCACCTCATATACTCATCATCCATTCTATGAGGAATTCCCTGTAGAAGTACAGGACAACTGGCGCCAGCCAGGTTCATGGAACCTTCCTATCGACGAAATGGCTCGTGTCATTGAGAATGCTATTATGAACGGCTACACAGTAGCTTGGGGTGGAGATGTCTCTGAAGATGGATTTACTCGCAACGGCCTTGCAATCCTCTACGACGAAAACCCAGAGCAGGGTCTCGAAGGTTCAGATATGGCACGTTGGTTAGGACTCTCAACTGCTCAGCGCCGTAGCGAAGTAATCGGGAAAGGCTTTGAAGCACCCGAGATGACCCCAACACAGGAACAGCGTCAGAAAGAGTTCGACAACTGGGAACTCACAGATGACCACGGAATGCTCATCTATGGAATCGCAAAAGATCAGAACGGACGCAAGTGGTATATGGTAAAGAACTCATGGGGTGTAACTGGCGAATACAAAGGAACATGGTACATGACCGAAAACTTCATCGTTGCAAAATGTATGGACTTCCTCGTTAACAAAAATGCCATTCCTAAGGACATCCAGAAGAAAATAGGTATAAAGTAAAAACAAATTATCATCTTGTATAAAGGCTGGCTTCACGCTAGCCTTTATTTATATCTACTCATAATAATACAAATTCGTTAGCCTCAATAATCATAAACACAAAAGAGTCTTCACTTAAACAAAAGCATATCATGAGATAAATACGCTCATTTCGTAATCAATACCATACAATCAATATCGATTTGACCTGATAATATAACAAAAAAAGCAGTCTCGCAGGATTTTTCCTGAAAGACTGCTGTACTAAAAAGGCGGCGACCTACTCTCCCACATTGCGGTGCAGTACCATCGGCGCGCCTGGGCTTAACTTCTCTGTTCGGGA
>CACZXN010000027.1:0-33701 GCA_902785075.1 uncultured Bacteroidales bacterium
CGTTGTTGAGGTAATACTCATAGTGTTGCTTCATGGAACATCCACCCTTGTAGAGCACGTAAACAGCTACGGTACTGAGTTTCGCTGAGCGTAGCAGGTTAGGTAATGCTGTACAAGCATCGATGGAGAACGAGTTGCCGATGAAGAGCACATCAAGCTTATAGGGCAGATATGGTAGCGATGGATTACAAAAATAGCCTTGTTCGTCACCAATCGTCTGTGCCTGCAGAAAGCCGCCTATTCTCCCAAATGGGAGCAACAGGAAAGCGAGCAGCAAAAGTCCACCCTTGATTCCCAAATTCCTATATCGTCTGAACACCATAATCATCTACTATTAACACAACATTATAAACTAACTCTTGCATTCTTGCCCTGATTGACCTCTTTTTGCTTGTATTTTCCCTTGAGAGCTACATTCCCTTTGAGAGCAGTGAGGTTGAGCTGATTGGCATCGAATGCTGCAACACAATTGCTTTGCTCCATAATCATCACATCAGCAATGTTAGCTTTTCCGCTTACTGACACATCCCCTGTATAGTCGTTCTGCACCAACAACTTCTCAGCAATATCGACATCAGCCGTAGTGCTTCCTGCTCCAGAAAGCAGCATGCTACAATCATGATCTGCACGAATATGATGGAAGACTGCATTCCCATCGCCCGAACTCTCATACTTGAACGTACCCGAGGTCATCACGGTATCCAACTCGATAGAACCTGTTCCCAAACACCCAACATGCATATCAGTATTGTGGATGGCTCCAATCGACTTGAAATTGCCTGTTCCACAAGTAGCGAGCAACTGAAGACTTGGGCATGAAACGTAAAGGGTGACTGCATTGTCGCTTGAAAATTGGTTGATTCCGATTGCATCTTCCCTATCAATGCTGAGAGTCAACACATTACAGTCAACATCTACATGAATGGCACTCAAGATATTTTCAGGCGCTTCGGCTTCGATGCTATAATCGCCCTCTGTAAAAACAACATTAGGGCTTCCGATACAGGTAATCTGATAGAAAGTTCCAGAAAAGCTAAGAGGTTTTCGTACTTTTTGGGCGGGTTGAACAGGTGCCGACACTTCATCGCTTTTCGAGGATTCGTTTTTCGGTCCTCCCGAATTGCAACTAATTAGTAACAGAACACCTAAAATTGTCAAAAAAACTTTGTTCATGGCGGTTTTATAATCTCTTTTGTCCATTTAGTCAATAATTTCACTGCAAAATTAATGATTCTTCCCTAATTATTCGTATATTTGCAAATTAAAATGAAGATTTTAACGATAATTAAACGAAAATATGGCAATAAAGAACAACTATATCGCGGTTGCTTACCAATTGTACGTGAAAGAAAGTGAGAACGAGAAAGAGGAATTGGTAGAAGAATGCTCAAGCGAACATCCTTTCATGTTCATTAGCAAACTCCGCGCTGTACTCGAACCGTTCGAAGAAGCTCTTGAACCCTTGAAGGAAGGCGACAAGTTCGATTTCGTCATCCCATGCGAGAAAGCCTATGGCGAATTTGACGAACAGTTGATGTTCGACGTTCCGAAAGCAAACTTCATGCGTAACGGGAAGTTTGACTCAACTCACATCTACGAAGGCAACATCATCCCCCTCCAAGGAGAGGACGGTAGCCGATTCAATGGTGTGGTCATCGAGGTAAAGGATGATGCTGTAACCATCGACCTAAACCACCCACGTGCTGGTCAGGACTTACATTTCATCGGAACGATAGTAACCCACCGTGAAGCCACGAATGAGGAAGTGACACAGATGATTAATGCCCTCAGCGGTGGAGGTTGCTGCGGAGGCGGTTGTGGTGATTGTGGAGGAGGTTGTGGCAGCGGTGAAGGAGGCGGTTGCTGCGGAGAAGAAGGAGGCTGCGGAAGTTGCTGTAATAGCTAATAGTCACATAATTAATAAAATTGGTGAATACATTCGGAAACATATTCAGATTGACGACTTTCGGTGAGAGTCATGGTGAGGCATTAGGAGGAGTAATCGACGGAATGCCTTCTGGTATTATTGTCGATATGGAGTTCATACAATCCGAACTCGATCGTCGTCGTCCAGGACAAGGCTTGCTGACGACTGCTCGCAATGAAGCCGATAAGGTAGAGATTCTATCAGGTGTGTTCGAGGGAAAGACAACAGGCTGTCCCATCGGATTTATCGTACGGAATGCAGACCACCATTCAGCAGACTATACGAACATCAAAGACTTGTATCGCCCATCGCATGCCGACTATACCTACCAAATGAAGTATGGCATTCGTGACTATCGTGGAGGCGGACGTACCTCAGCACGCGAAACCCTCTGCAGGGTTGTAGGTGGAGCGTTTGCAAAACTTGCTCTGCGTCAGCTGAACATCGTAATCGAAGCCGATATCCTGCAAGTAGGTAATCAGAAACTGCATGGAACGCAAGCAGAACGTCAGTCACAACTCGAGGATGTGGTAAAAGCCGTTCGAGAAGAGAACGATAGCATAGGAGGTATCATCGGATGCACCATCAAGAACTGCCCTGTAGGATTGGGCGAACCCGTATTTGGCAAACTCAATGCAGCACTCGGATCAGCGATGCTGTCCATCAATGCCGTAAAAGGTTTCGACATCGGAGATGGATTTGAGGGAGTAGGTCTGAAGGGGTCGCAGATGAATGATGAGTTCTACAACGACAATGGTAACATCCGAACGCGTACCAACCACAGTGGAGGCATTCAAGGAGGTATCAGCAATGGTGAGGACATCAATTGCCGTGTGTTGTTCAAACCCGTCCCTACCATTCTACGCGAACAGCATACTGTCAACACATCAGGTAAGGAAGTTGCCTTTACCGCCAAAGGCCGACACGATCCGTGTGTGCTGACTCGTGCTGTCCCCGTAGTGGAAGCAATGGCTGCAATGACCATCCTCGATTACCAACTCCTGAAACAATCCAATAAATTGTAAGCAAAAAGTCAATTAATTAAGAAATCGATAAATCGTAAATAAACAAGATGTCTTTAAACAAAGTAATGTTGATTGGCAATGTTGGTCAGGAACCAACTGTCAGATATCTCGACACAGGTGTATGTGTGGCATCCGTCCGATTAGCAACAACCGATCGTGGATATACCATGCGTGATGGAACCCAAGTGCCAGAACGTGCAGAATGGCATAGTTTAATCTTCTGGGACAAACTGGCAGAAACCGTAGAGAAATATGTTCACAAAGGTGACAAGTTGTATGTTGAGGGTAAGATTCAAACTCGCTCTTATACCGACAAACAAGGAATCAGCCGTCAGGTTATCGAAATCATGGTGAACAACATGGAGATGCTTACTCCGAAAGCGGCTGCTCCAGCAAGTCCGGCTACCACACCGAATGTTCAACCATCTGCAACCCCACAACCCACTATGGGAGTGTCGGAAAGCGATGAACCTCCATTCTGATGCTTTACTACGACAAACATATTGACGGCATTCGTGTGGCTGTATGGCACGTTACTGAGGATTATGAAGAGTTGCTCAGCCTGTTGCCCGATGCCGATTCAGTAAGCAAGGAGGCAGAGCATCAGTTCAGTTCGGAGTTCCGTAGGGTGGAATGGACAGCAGTTCGTGTGTTACTCTACACCATGCTCGACCGTCAGGTACATATCAGCTATAACGAGCAGGGCGCCCCCCTACTCCCTGACTACGAAGGTCTGCATATCAGCATCTCGCACACAAAGGGGTATGTAGCGATAGCTCTCTCTGAGAGTGTACTTGTTGGTATCGACGTAGAACAGATTGAACGTTTAGAAGACAACAAAAATATCTTCGACGACAAAGAAAAGGTACCTCGTGTGGAGAAAGTCAGAACCCGATTCATGCGCGATGATGAATATGCCGAAACAACCATCGGCCTACTGCTACATTGGTCGGCAAAAGAGACCCTCTTCAAGGTATTAGGTCGCGAAGGCGTGAACTTCATTGAAGAAATGCAAGTCGGCCCGTTCGATGAGAACCAGTACGAAGGCGAATTCAACATCGAAGATTTGAAAGAAGACGACACCTATATTATATATTATAAGGTGTTCGATGATTTCGTGTTAACATATACAAAAAGAAAAGATGAATAAACAGATAACACTCATTGCAGGTCCTTGTGTGATTGAATCGATGGATGTGCTCAACGAAGTAGCTGCCGAATTGGTGCGGCTGAATCAGGCATATGGGCTCAACATCATCTTCAAGGCTTCGTACGACAAGGCCAACCGCACATCACTCCATTCGTATCGAGGTCCAGGAATGGAGAAAGGCCTGCAAATGCTTGCAGACGTCAAATCGACCTTTGGGCTGAATATCCTTACCGACATCCACGAAAGTTGGCAGGCACAACCTGTCAGCGAGGTGGTCGATGTGTTGCAGATACCTGCGTTCCTCTGCCGCCAAACCGACCTATTGGTCGCTGCTGCCCAAACCGGCAAGACGGTCAACATCAAGAAGGCGCAGTTCCTAAGCGGAGTCGATATGCAATATCCTGTGCAGAAAGTTCGTGAGAGCGGAAACGACTCAGTGTGGCTTACCGAACGAGGCAACATCTACGGCTACAACAACATAGCTGTTGATTTCCGCAACATAGCAGATATGAAACAATTTACTGATACAGTCATCATGGATTGCACCCATTCCGTGCAGCGCCCAGGTTCGATGGGAGGAAAAACGGGCGGCGATCGAGAGTTCGTTCCTGCGATGGCATTAGCTGCTAAGGCCTTTGGAGCTACAGGATTCTTCTTCGAGACTCATCCCAATCCCGAACAAGCACTAAGCGACGGACCTAACATGATTTATTTGAAAGACTTGGAATCAGTGGTGAAATCTTTGATTGATTAATATGGAAATAAGAGACATAGCAGCTCGCTGTCTGAGAGACGAATCAGAGGCTCTTTTGGGTTTGATTCCCTTGCTCAACGGCAATTTCGATGGAGCTGTCAACCTTTTGTATAATTGTAAGGGACACGTAGTTGTGTCAGGTGTGGGTAAGTCTGGCCATATCGCTGCAAAAATAGCAGCCACATTAGCCAGCACTGGTACCCCAGCATTTTATATCAACCCCCTCGATGCCCTTCATGGTGATCTGGGAATGATTACTGAAAACGATGTGGCGTTGTTGATATCTAACTCAGGCAACTCCGATGAAATCTTGCGTATGGCAGCCTTTCTCGAAGAACGCCAACTGCCGATTGTTGCAATGACAGGTAATCCCGAATCACTTCTGGCTCATACGGCCACCCATAACATCAACGTGTGTGTCGAGAAGGAAGCCTGCCCCCTCAACTTGGCTCCGACATCATCAACTACGGCCGCTATGGCGATGGGCGACGCACTTGCCTGCGTACTCATCGAGTTGCGCCATTTCAAGGCCCAAGACTTCGCAGTATTCCATCCTGGTGGTCTGTTAGGACGAAAACTGGTAACCAAGGTGAAGGACGTGATGTACACGGAACATCTGCCAATTATCCCCCCCGAGATGAAACTTATCGATGCTCTCATCTCCATCAGCAACGGTCACTTAGGGCTCGGAGTGGTGATGCGTGAAGAAAGGATTCTGGGCATCATCACCGATGGAGACATCCGTCGTGCAGTAGAAGGTTCGAAAGAGAATGTCCTCGATATCTCTGTTTCGCAAGCGATGACAAAGACACCTAAGACCATTGGACCTGATGCCAAACTGACACAGATCCAGTACATGTTCCACAAGTACAAGATTCATTCTCTATTGGTAGTAGACAAGGACAATCACCTCCTCGGCATTGTCGACTACTTCGCAATCATGAACTAACAGCAAAAGCTCCCGATTGGGAGCTTTTGCGATTATTTTGGGGGCTAAAGGACCTATGAGGCTTATGAGACCCATAAGACTTATGTGGCCCATAAGACCCATGATTCTATTACATCACTTGTTCTGTACTGTAAGCCTTGTTGATGATGCTCACCGCATTGAGCGTGCGAGGGAAACCAATCCAAGGCAGAATGACAGTTGCTACAGCAATCATCTCGTCCTTCGTAATATTATGGTTCTTACACCCACGCGCATGAACCAACAGACGGTCATCGCATCCACCCATCGCAGCAATCAAGCAGAAGCAAATCAGTTCGCGATGCTGTGTATCAATTCCATTACGCGAATAGAATCGACCGAAACAATACTCAGCCATAAACTTGCCGATATGCTCCTGACCCTTAGGTGCCGATTCAATCATCATCTTACCCGTACCAGGACCGAAAGTCTCGTCCAACAACTCCAATCCACGCTCGTAGGCCTCCTCATCCGAGTCAACGGTGCTCTGAGGATCGAGTGGTAAACGAATACCATTATTCTCAAAGATATCGTTCATCAGCAACGTATAATCCACCAATAGCGCTGCACCCACATAAGGATATGCCATATATACAATCTCGCGAATCTCACGAGGCTTCACACCAAGATTCAGACACGCATCAACAAACAACTTGAATTCATTGATGGCATTACAGCCGATTGTAGCAGCGAGGATACACATCACACGCGTCTTCTCAAGCACAAACCCCTCAGACTGCTGCAAGGTTTTGTCGAATGCAAAGTTATCAACAATTTCAGTTAACTCAGGGTCAGTACGCAGACTATTTATCTGTACTCTTGACGAAAACAAACGGCGAATCTCATCATGAGCACGCTTCGTGATTTTTACTTCTTTCATTGTGTGATAAGTTTTAGTTACTTGCAAAAGTACGAAATAAAATCTACATGACCACAATTTTTCTGTCTTTTTCTCAATAAAAACCTATTCTCTTGTCACTATACCCCCTATTTTTCATGATTTCCGCTACAATAAACTACACAAAAACATGTTAAAGGTAATAATTATTCCCATACTGGGAACAAAATATTCCCATACTGGGAACAAAATATTCCCACACTGGGAATAAAACATTCCCATACTGGGAATCTTTAGTTAGGTTTAGGACTGTTACAGCCAAAGGTTAGCGTTACGTTTTATACGCTCGTAATTCTTCAACAGTCTCATATACTGTTTTAGCGGAATCTAAATCTGTGATACTATAGTTATGGTTTCCCTCAACTGCATCTACGAAGGTTTGCAACTCGCCGAAGTATCCATGTGAATAGATTTGGTTGTTAGGGAGTACTGGAGTAAGGTTGTTGCAGGCGTAGAGCCGTTCAATGATCATGTTATACTTGTGAACCTTCTCGATAGGAATGCCGAGAATGGTAGATGGTTTTGGCTCAAAGGTTAGTTCTTCCGTCTGTGAGAGGCAGTAGACACCTTTAGCCGTACAGACTTTGAGAGTTTCTTTGGCTGAAGTCCAAGTGTAGGCTGTGGACAATTCGAGAGTGCCTACAATGTGGGGATGGCGGAGCATGAGAATGTAGGAGTTCTTGCCGATTTCTTGACAAGCAAGGATATCTGGTTTGCCAAAAAGATAGATGACAAGGTCGATGGGATGTATGAACAAATCAAGGATGGCATCACCCTCTGGGTATGCTCCAGTAAGATAATGGAGATCGTAATTAATAAGTCGCTCCTTTCCGATTCGCTTCCCAAGGATTTGTATGGCAGGAGCATAGCGTTTCTGTAAACCGACCATAACAATATGGGAACTCTGCAGTCGATGAAGCTTAATAAGAGCATCAAGTTCTGCAAGCGTCTGGCAGGGAGGCTTCTCTATGAACAATGATTTACCGCTTTTCAAGACTTGCGAGGCGATGGAGAAATGAGTGGAAGGTGAAGCTGAAACAAATACACCTGTCACTTCGTCATCGTTCAATATCGTATCCAGTGAGGACGTTGCTTTTGTATGAGGGAACTTCCGTTCTATAAGCCGCGATTTCTTTTCCGATGTTACGCAGATGTACTTCAACGGCACACCAAGGTAATGAAGTACAGGATAAAGATTGGTCAGCGAGTGCTGGCCCATGCCAACAAAGGCATATGAATATTGGTACGTTTGGGCGAGGAAATGCTCTGTTCGAATACGTTTGAATCGGTCTATCAGTTGTTGTATCATAAAGTCTTGAAGTATTGGTGATATGTTGTGCGTGGATTGTCTGTCCATTGGTATGGTCCATAGATCTTCTCAATGAGTCGTTTGGACAGAAGTCGCTCCATGTTGCGAAGAAGGATAATGTCGTACTTGCGATGGAAGTTAATCCAGCAGTCGTTGCAATCTCTGGAATACTGGCACTGCGTCTGACAAGACTGCGAGCTGTTGAAAAACTCATCGAGTGACTGGTGGTGAATATTGCCGAGTACGACATCAAGATTCTGACAAAGCGGTACATCGCCATTACTATGAACAACGAGACAGTTCATGATGCTTTGACAGCGAAGGCGAAGGTTGCCATTACGCCATTGGTCGTAAAGGGCAACAAAATCGTAGTTTTCCTGCGTATTATGGATGCTCTGAGGAATTTGCTTCACAAAGTCTGATGCTGTCAGTAGTTCGCTTGTCGTATCGAAGAAGGCCATCGTCCCATAAATACCAATACGCACGTCCACATTATATTGCTTAGCAATATCGATGACAAACGCCATATCACCAAACGTATTCCACGGCGACAGGCAGAACATCAGCGATAGCGGCACCTCGTCCTTCAATGCCTCCACCACCTGAATCACTCGGTCGTAGCCATCGCGCCCTCGCATCCGTTGGTAAGTCTCGCGGCCACCATCAAGAGAGACATACAGGTGCCGGGGCTGATAGAGACGGACGGCATCTATAACCCGATGGGGTGCAAGACAATTAGAAAGTAGCGTGTAATTCGAGTGACACTCATGAAACCACGCCATGATTTCATCGGCTTGAGGATGCAGGATGAACTCGCCACCCTCCAGTCCTACGATAGTCTGTTTGGTCACACATCGGCTCTGCATGATTCGCTTAATATCTTCGAACGACAGATGTTCTACTTTCTTCTGCCAGATATTGCAGTGCTTGCAGCGAGACTGGCAAGCCGTAGTTGAGTAGATCATCAGTTGTGAAAGCCGCTTATGACTTGGCCGCATGATGTTGTTCAGAAAGAGTAGCCCATTATAAGCATAATCATAGATACTATACATACAATTCGTTGCAATTTTGTTCTCTACTTATATAGTCCAAAATTGCAACGAATGACTGCTCGTAACGAGAGTTTATTTTCTCAGCTTCCCCTTACTTTCCAGATATTTTGTGAATGCTTCCCACTGCTCTGCCCGTTTTACACGGTTGGCCTGTACCTGCTTGTCGTTGAGGAACTGCGGCGTGTTTGGATAGCAGTCATAGAGATAATAGCAATTATCAATGACTTTTCCGTCCTCAATCTTGCCACAGCAGAGTATGAGGTCATCGAATACTTGATTACAAATGAGACCGACAAAGGTACTGGAGGAAAAGAGCGTCTGGTCGCCAAGACGGAATTCCACGCCAGAAAGCAGGCGCAGCTTCTTGTAAAGAGGCTCCTCCATGTCGTGGAAACGCAGTTCACGGGTATTCACATCGAACCATTCGATGTCATCTTCAGTGAATACTTCGAAATCATCACCTTTCGACATTCCTGTAGGAAGCGCGCAATAGCCACGAGCAAAAAGCCGGGTCTCTTCTTGCAAACCGTCTTCCGTTTTCATTTGGTTTACTTCTTCTTCATCACTGCTGCAAGCAGTCACTGTCATGCAGACAATGGCTATCGCCATCATCCAGATACTTTTCTTGATGTTCTTGTTCATAATTCCTGTTTGTTAAATAAGTGGTTCTACTTATATAGTCCAAAAAAACAGGAAAAGACTGCACCGATTACCAAGTAAATCTGATACCTAAAGGCAAAGAGAAGGAGAACGGATGCTCTGTGCGGTATGTTTCAATTTGTGACCCTGTAGGAATATAGTATTTCAGACTTGGCTCTGCGAACAATCCAATGTTGGGTGTGAAATCGTATTGCAAACCAATACCTGTACCAACCGACCACTGCCATGGAACACGAATGGTGGTCTTGTCGGTTGATCCCAAGATGCCATTCAAGTAGTAACTTGTGTTGAACGACGAGTAGAGAGGAACCTCTGTGGTAACACCGAGATTTCCGTAGAAACTCCACATCTTCATGTTGTATATATTGTAGATACCCTTCACGGGAATGCCAATATAATGAATAGTCTGCTGCTCATTAATAGTATTACCCTTTGAACCCATTTCAAATTCGGACTTCAACCTACTGTAGCTCAGCCCTGTCTCCAGCGCAAAGCGATTGTTCAGTCGATACTTCAATGTCAATGAGAAGTTGATTGGCATGTAGTGGTAGCTCTTGCGCACAATCTTGTCTGTACCTGGGGCATCTCCTGCATTATTCAGCGCAATGTTCATAATGACGCTTCGGGTGTGACTCCTTCCGTCGTCTGGATTTTCTGCCAAGAAGGCCGCGTAATCGCTCCAATTCTCGAAGGAGACAGGCGAAGGCGTCTCGCCACTGATGATCGCTAATGTCGGTGTTTCCGTAAAACTATATGGACGGTTGTAATTCTGCTCACCAAAACCTCCAACGTATGCGAGGTCCACCGACCATTTATTCTGATGAGTGGCGACAATGACTGGTTGATCAGGGAATAAGTCAACAATATCGTAATGCGGTATCTCCACCTTACGTATAGTCTTTGCTGTGTCCGCCGCAATGGTGTCAGGGATTATCTGCTCCTGGGCTATAATATTAAATAAGGTGTCAGGCAGAACGGAATCAACAGCTTGGGCGATGACAGATTGCAAGGTGTCTGTGACAATGACAGTGGTACGATACACAGGCGGATGAACAATCACAGGCTCTTGTGGCTGTTCCTTATGAGAATCTTTCTGCGAGTCTTCCGTTGTATCTTGCTGTTTCGCCACAACTGGATTATCCTCCTTGACGGCAGTATCCTCTTTCCTGAATAGATAAAATAAAATGGGAACAAGCAGCAACAGAAGTGCGGCAGCCCAATACTGCTGCATCATCTTTCGGAGCATCTTCTTCGCACGTGCCAGTTGCGAAGAAGACGAATGTGGCTCAATGCCCAGCAAGTCTGCAATCTCCTTGTGTGACATACCCTCGAACACCGACAGTCGGAACACCTGCCCGTAGCCCTCAGGCAGTTTGTCAATCATCCTTACCACCTCGCTTAGCGGCACACCCCTCACATCTCTTTCCTCGTCCTCGGTGGCAATCAACTCCGCCTCGCTCATATCTTCGAGCGAAACCGTTGACAAAGCCTCCAGATGATCTTTGCATTTAGATGCCACATTTCTGGTGATGGACATCATCCAAGCTTCTGCTTTACTATTGTCACGCAACCTGTCAAATGAAGTGAAGATAATGAGGAAGGCATCGTGCAGCACATCGTCTACGATTTGTTTATCGCTGATATAACGTCGGCATATACCCCTCATTTGCTGGGCATAGGCCTTGTACAGTTCTCCGAGGGCATCCGCATCCCCCTGCCTGCATCGTTCTATCAACCTTGTTATCTCCATCGTAAACATAACGTTTCTATTTATAGAGTCCTACAACTATGGAAAAGACTGCACGGGGATTCCTTTTTTTAATACCAATTAATTGTAATACCAATTAACAATACTTCGAAGTCGGAAAGAGTCAAGCGCTTGCCTGTGATGATAAGATGCTTAGTATCGTTACTAATCACTGCCTTGGCATAAGGGTATATGTGACACTACGACCATGCAAAGATAAGGTATTATATTGGAATTGGCAGTTTCGTCAATTGTTTTTCTGTCAGAAATAAAACAATAAGGGTTAATTAATTTTTTTCTAGGGGGTTGCACAATAAATTGACGATATTCATCTTTCGTTTCAACTTTTTTTTGTAATTTTGCGACATCAACGTTTAACTATGTATAACTAACAAGAAGAATTAACCATGAGAAAGTATGTAATATTCGTGTTTTTAGCATGCCTGATGGGCATGAGTTGTTTGGCGCAGAATGAACAGCGCCGTCCTCGTTTCGGTTTCGATGCCACAAATCCTGATGCTCACGATCCAGTAATGGCACGTTGCGAAGGGAAGTATTACATATTTATGACTGGGCAGGCTGTTGGCTCGATGTCATCCACTGATATGAAGACATGGCAGCCAGGTCGGGGTGTGATGCCTGAAATTCCACAATGGGCGATAGAGGCCGTGCCTGGCTACAGGGGTCACACATGGGCACCAGACATCAGCGAACACAACGGAACTTGGTATCTGTATTATAGTTGCTCGACATTCGGAAAGAATGGCTCGGCTATCGGATTGATGACAAACAAGACGTTGAACCCAGAATCGCCCGACTATAAATGGGAAGACAAGGGATTGGTTGTGCGTAGTGTGCAACGACAGACCAATTGGAATGCCATCGACCCGAACCTCATCGTTGACGAGAAGGGACATCCATGGCTCACTTGGGGTTCTTTCTGGGACGGCATCCAACTGGTGCAGCTCGATAAGGACTTCAAGACACCAAAGGGTGAGTCGAAAACCATCGCTCGCCGCTACCTGAGAAACCAAATGTCGCAACTCGTGTCGAAGGAAGACATGGAGCGTGCCAATCAGGCTCCCGATGCTGGCGCAAATGCTATCGAGGCACCTTTCCTCATTAAGGAGGGCAAATATTACTACCTCTTCGTATCGTGGGACTATTGCTGCAAAGGTTCTAACAGCAACTACAAGGTGGCAGTCGGCCGCTCAAAGAAAATCACAGGCCCCTATCTCGACCGTTCAGGCAAGGATATGGCTGCAGGTGGTGGAGAGGTGATAGCTCAACGTGACGATGAATACTTCGGCATAGGCCATACCTCTGCATATAAGTTCGACGGACAATGGTACTTTATGGCTCACGGCTATGCACGCGCCAACAATGGAGCCTCCAAGCTCGTCATTAAGAAGATGCACTTCGACAAAGACGGATGGCCTGTGCTGGACGAAAAAGTGAATGGAGAAAAATAATATGAACCAAGAATTAGACTTTATACTTCGCATTTTCAGTGCCACCGTATTGGGTGGCTTGATAGGTTTGGAACGCGAATACCGCTCTAAAGAAGCCGGATTCCGAACCCATTTCCTCGTAGCATTAGGAGCAGCCATGTTTATGATTGTTTCTGCTTACGGATTTGAAGACGTGGTACTATCGGGCGAACATCGCTGGGACATCTCGCGTATCGCAGCTCAGGTAGTGAGTGGCATCGGATTCATCGGAGCAGGCACCATCATCTTCCGCAAGAGCGAGAATGTAGTGAGCGGATTGACTACTGCTGCAGGCCTATGGGTGACAGCAGGTATCGGTCTCGCCTGTGGAGGAGGAATGTACATACTCGCATCTGCCTGCACCCTACTTGTATTAGTCGGTTTGGAAGCATTTAATTTCTTCCTACATTGGTTTGACAAAAAGCGAACAAAGAAGTTGGAAGAACATCATCAAGCATAACAATAACTCACATATCAAATAGGCATCTCGCCTACTATTTCAGTTCCCCAACCTTCCTGGTTTTTGCCTCTTTCATCAGATTAACGATAAAATGGACAAAAATCAGGATTTTTTTCGCACAATTGGCTCCTATTTCTTTTTGCAAGAAGCAGACAAATACCCAAAACAATCGAAATTAAAACAGCTATTGTAACCAATAGGGGAGTAAGTTACATAGTTTAAACGGAAAGTGACACTAGTGAAACAGACTTATAATTATTTGACGTAACTTTGCAACATCAAATCAAACACCTTCGCAATGAAGCCTTTGTGGCATCACAAAATCGTATTATTAACCATCTCATGAACATCTGATTAATTGTTTTCATTTGATTAATGAGACTCATAATGTAATTAGGTTTGATAAAGTTGTTTTGGTAGGAGTGTACGTCGCGAGATGTACACTTTTTTATCAATAACGCGATCAATACAAGAAAGGATGAAAAAAATCGTTAATTAAGGTTAAATTTCAGATTTCGATTTTACTTTTCCTTTGTTTCTCTATCTAATAAGGTGTAGCGTTGTTAGCAGCGTTGAATGAATTAACAATTTATTAACCCCCAAAGTTCAAGGAAAAGACCATGAAAAGAATTCTACTTTTTGTCATGACATTAGTAATGGTGGTTGGCGCTGTAGCTCAACCTCCACGCGGTCCTCAAGGCCCTCGCGGATTCCGTCCACACCCAGGACCACGTCCTGCTATGAAAATGAAAATGGTAAAACTGACTGACGACGAAGTAGCAGCTCGCTTTGCACGCACGCTGAGACTCGATGAGACGAAGGCAGAAGCCTTTGCTCCAGTTTTAACTAAATTCATCTCTGAAAGAGCAACTGTAAACCAAATGTTTCCAATGGCTAAGCCATCATTCCAACATCCAAGGAAGAACGAGAAACCATCAGAGGAGCAGATTGCTGAAATGAAAGTTCGTCGCGCACAAGCCTACGCACATCGTGAAGCAGAATTTGAGCTATACAAGGACTTCCGTCCTCGTTTCCTCGAAGTATTGAACGGACGTCAGTATCATCGCATGATGAGAGTGTTGAACGATCCTATGATGTATGTGAAGTTTGTTCGTATAGAAAACGAAACAGAAAAAGTGCCTGAGGTAACAGCTCCTGAGAGCGAAGGTTTGGCAAATGCAATCGAAAATGTCAATAGCGACAAGGCTGAGAGCTCAAGCGAATGGCACTCTATCAATGGTGTTACATTGAAGGGACAGCCAACTCAATCTGGCATCTATATTAAAGACGGCAAGAAAGTATTAGTAAGATAATACTATTTGGTAAGAGCTTTCTAATATCATGTTTAACTATAGCGATGAGTGCACATTCTGTACTCATCGTTTATTTTGCAACATTGTTCGTCCCATTAATTACTAATGTATGGACACGAAAATGGGGAGAGTTGTTCTCGCGAATGCTCTCCCCACCCAATAAGTATTAATTTTTTTAAGGTAAAAAGATTGTTTTTAGGATTGTGCAAAGATAGTGCTTTTTATCGATATGAGCACAGCTTTTTTTATGTTTTACAACATCTGTTTTCGCACACAACGAAAAAACTGTTCTTTTTCCTCTCTTTTATTCAATAATTATGGTTGTCCATCCATGAATATCTGGTTCCGTACCATATTGGATACCGCGTAGTTTATTATACAGTTTTGTGCAAATAGGGCCCGGTTTTCCGTCGGCGGAGAACACAAAACTTTGCTTAGTTTCCAAATCATCAATCTTTGCGATTGGAGAAATAACGGCAGCAGTACCACAAGCTCCTGCTTCCTCGAAGGTTGAAAGTTCTTCCTCAGGAATCTGACGGCGTTCAACTTTCATACCCATATCCTCGGCCAACTGCATCAAGCTCTTGTTCGTGATTGACGGAAGAATACTAGTTGACTTAGGAGTGACATAGGTGTTGTTCTTTATTCCAAAGAAGTTTGCAGCACCACATTCATCCATATACTTCTTCTCCTTAGCATCGAGATAGAACTCACAACTGTAGCCCAAATCGTGTGCCATTTTGTTGGCACGTAAGCTGGCTGCGTAGTTTCCTCCTACCTTATAGATACCTGTACCCAATGGTGCAGAACGGTCAAACTCGCGAATAATGACGTAAGGATTTGCAGCAAATCCGCCTTTGAAGTAAGGACCTACTGGGGTTACAAACATCAGAATAAGATACTCTGATGCAGGATGTACACCCACCTGAGCGCTGATGCCAATCATCAGTGGACGGATGTAGAGTGTAGCACCACTCTCATAAGGCGGTATGAAGCGTTGATTGAGCGTCACCACTTTCCTTACCATTTCCTCAAATAACTCTGTTGGCACTTCAGGCATCAAAATGCCTCGGCATGTTGACTGGAGGCGAGCTGCATTCTCGTCCATACGGAACACACGAACCTTTCCATCTGGACAACGATACGCCTTCAGGCCTTCAAAAGCCTCCTGACCATAGTGCAAACATGTTGCTGCCATGTGGAGAGGGATCGTCTCTTCACTACAAGTTTCTATCTCACCCCATTTGCCGTCTCTGTAATAGCAACGGACATTGTAATCGGTTTTGTTGTATCCAAAACCTATATTTGACCAATCCATCATGTTGTTTGTTATTTAAATGTTATGTGTTCGTTCGATTTCAACTGCAAATGTAAGCATTCTTTTTCAAATACACATCATATTGCTGCCGAAATCATCAGAAAACCATGAAAATGTCAACGAACAGGTCGTTTTTCCCATACCATCAGTAAACTAACGCAAATCGTACTACGAAACACAAGCCAATAAAAACAAATCTAAGCGGGAACGATCTTGTTAACATTAGAGCGGACAGATGTATCTATGGATTGTACGAATAGAAACAAAAAGGATGCACCTGATGGTACATCCCTTTTGTAGCGAGAGTGGGTCACGATCCCACGACCTCCGGATTATGAATCCGACGCTCTAACCAGCTGAGCTATCTCGCCCCGTTTTTGTTTTGCGGATGCAAAGGTACAAAATAATTGACAATTGACAATTGATAATTGATAATTATTTTGAAAAAACTGCTTTTTTTTCGTTTTGACTACGTCGATTTAAGAAATCTCAAGCGAAAAACGGTACAAAAGCAGGCATTTGGCAATTATTTTTGCACCTCCTGCGTATCAGTTACACCTTGATTGGACTATATTTTGGAACCAATAGCTTCATAGCTACCCAAGAGATGAGGTAAGCGATGCCACAAAAGCAGAACATGATGAAGTAACCTGCTGGTTTACCTTCGAAGCCCATGAACTGGAAGGCTGAACCTGCGGCTTCTGCCGTATCGAACATGTTACCTGCTACTTTCTGTATAACCATCGAACCAAATCCTCCGGCTGTAGCTCCCACTCCTGTGATGGTAGCAATCGTGCTCTTTGGGAACATATCGCCAATCGTAGAGAACAGGTTAGCCGACCAAGCCTGATGGCCTGCAGCTGCGATACCAATAAGGATGGCTGGCCACCAAGGACTTTGTACGCCCAGAGGCTGTGCTGCAAGGGCAACAAGTGGCAGGAAAGCGAAAATCAGCATCGCAAGCATACGTCCGCTGTAGGGGTGCATACCGCGTTTCTCTACAAAGAGTTTTGGCAGATAACCACCAAAGATGCTGACAACCGTCACGATAGCATAAAGCGTAAATATCAGTCCTTGACCTAGTGGTTCAGAAGCCTTGATGCCAAATTGGTTCTGGAAGTACGATGGTGCCCAGAAGAGGAAGAACCACCATACGCCATCCGTAAGCAACTTTCCACAGATGAACGACCACGTTTGACGATAGGTAAAGCACTTGAAGAACGGAATGGCTTTTTCTTCCTTCTCCGCAACCTTTGCTGCAGCCTCTGCTTCATCGTCCTGATGGATATAGTCGAGTTCGGCTTGGTTCACATGCTTGCTCTTTTCTGGTTTATCATACATGAATTGCCAGAAGAACATCCAAAGGAATCCGAATGCACCTATGACAACAAATGCCCACTCCCAACCCAGACTCTTTGCCAATGGAGGTATGCAGAGAGGAGCTGCAAGTGCTCCTACGCTGGCTCCTGCATTGAACAGAGAGGTTGAGTAAGCACGGTCTTTCTTTGGGTTGTATTCGGCTGTTACCTTGATAGCTGCTGGGAAGTTACCTGATTCTCCAAGTGCGAGAATGCCTCGACAGAAGAGGAACAGATAGACGGAGGTGGTGGAGAATGCCAAAGCTGCATTCGAACCAATCTTCGTAGCAGCTGCAAGGTCGGGCGAGCCTGTCAGCAACGAGGATCCGTAGCCACAGAGGGCATGAAGGCAGGCACCTGCACTCCAAACACCAATACTCCACAGATAGCCCTTCTTAGTGCCCATCCAGTCGATAAACTTACCTGCGAACAGACAGCAAAGGGCATAGAAGATGCTGAAGAACGAGGTGATGGTACCATAGTCGGCATCTGTCCAGCCAAATTCGGGTTTGATAAACTCTTCATACGTAAGACTAAGGACCTGACGGTCGAGATAGTTAATGGTGGTTGCCACAAAAAGCAACGAACAAAGCCACCAACGCCAGTTAGTCATCAGCTTTGTTTGGGTAGATTCATTTGTCATATACGCTTGTTTTGTTTTGATTAGCAAGGCAAAGTTACAAAAAGTTTAGGGTTTAGCGCGTAAAGTGTATGTTTTTTTTATAAAAAAATGAGTTTTTTGTTTAAATTTGCAGTACTTATTCGTTATATAGGTGAGATGACGCAAAAAGAGTTCGAACATATTGCCGGTCAAATGCACAGCAAGGCACTCCGTGTGGCTCGCATTTATGTGCCTTTGGAAGCTGATGCAGAGGATGTGGCTGGCGATGTGATGCTGAAGCTCTGGGCAATGCACGAGAAAGTACCTCCCGATGACAAAGTTGAGCATTTAGTTGGTATTCTGACGAGAAATCGCGCAATCGACCTGTTACGAACTCAAAAGCAAGAGCGCTCGCTCAATGAGAGTTATGAGTTCTTAGAGGAAAGGAACCAGCACGACGAATTGGAATACAAGGAACTGGAACAATGGCTCGAACGCGAAATCGACCGTCTGCCGCCCACTAATGCTATCATCCTGCGAATGCGACAGTTGGAACACCGTGAACTCGAAGATATAGCATCTCTGCTCGGCATCACTAAGTCATCAGTCTCTACGCTTCTGGCACGAGCACGAAGACAATTACTCGAACGAATCAAACAAACGAAGTTATGAATAAGGACATACAGGACATACAACGACTGCTCGACCGTTTCCTGGAAGGGACATCGACACTTGACGAGGAAAAACGCCTTGCCGACTATTTCCGTACCCATGAGGTGGATGAGGAATGGAGTGCTTACAAGGAAATGTTTGCGATGTTCGATAAAGGAGAAGTTGAGGTCAAGGAGAAGAAGAGCAGAGCGATTCCATTGTGGGTTTGGTTTGCAACAACAGCTGTTGCGGCAAGCATCGCAATCGTGTTCTTCCTTAACAATCAGGAGGGAAAGGTGCCTTCTGATGCTCCTTTGACTGCACAGGTTGATACTGCACAACCTAAGCAACCACAGCAGACCCAAACTGATACGATAATCATCCCCATGCAGGAACGCCCTACACAGCTGAAGCCGCAAGATCCTGTTCGACAGTATCACCCACGCCCTTCACGTCCATTGTTGGCAAAGCAGACCCCTTCTATGGAGAGTATAACAGAGCATGAGGAAATAGCGGAAGCCACCCTTCTTGTCGAAAGTGAAGAGACTCAACTTTATGCTTCAACTGACACAATGACTTCCCAACCTCTTACTGTTGAGGAGCGATTGGAACAGCAGATAACTCACTACATGCAGCAGATGGAACAGATACGTAACGATTTGGCGGTAATGAGCGAAGAAGAATACTAATATTAATTATAAATAGGTATGAATATGAACAAAAAACTTTTATTTGTGGCTCTTGCCCTTAGTTTGGGTTTGAGCAGTAAGGCTCAGGTTGACCTCGTGCCTGACACCATCCTATATAACGAGGCTGACTTTATAAACACATTAACGTTTGGTCAGCCGAAGGTAACGGAGACTGTCGAGCCTGGTAGGAGAACAGTAAGGGCAACCTTCGACCCATTTAATGAGGGTTCAAATTCAAATGTGATGGATGTTCCGACGTCGGACTTCACCCGCTCCCTGAACTATTTCATCGAGAAGTTCACAGGAGTGGACAACGACTACAACCGTTCACTCCTGCTGGTGATGAATGATTTCCTTGTGGAGAACTTGCGCGAGACACCAGAAGAAATAATAGACGTGGAGCATGCACGTAGGGCTTATGATACTCCATATGCTGATAAAGTTCACAAAGTGAATCGAACAAAGTATATTGAGCGTGCCAAGATTGCTGAAACGGTCCTCTATTCCATGCGTCAGAAAGCGATGGAGAAACGGTTGAATATGACATCGAATAGTCTGTCTCCTACGATGGAACGTTTGCTCAAAGGTAATGAGAAGGTGGTTGCAAATACCTATGCCCCAGAGGTTGTGGCGCAGGTGAAGATGATTTGCTCAAACTATCTCAAAGAGACATATACCAAGACTCAGGAGAATCTGTTGGTTCGATTGGGAGAGTATCTCGACGATGAGATTCGTGCCAACCACATCAGTCGTCTGGCTGTGCAGGATATTATCAACGAACTGGACACACTGAAAAACCGCACCAGTTTCAATAAACTCAGGGATAAGATTTACGACATCATCCTCTCAGTGAACGAGGCAAGTGTCTATATGTAGATAACTCAAATAATTAGGTATTAAAAATGTTTGTATTGCAAATATCAGCAACTGCGAAGTTGCTGATATTTTTGATAGCCTTAGCTCTATTTTTTGCCGCCACTAAGGATATTTTTTATTTCCCCTAGGGGGAATTTCTGTTGCAGGTCGTGCAACGTAGGTTGCAGGTCGTGCAACAGAGATTACCCTTAAGGGAAAAAACATTTATCCCTAGAGGTTGCATCTTTTTTATCTAGGAAAGGCATTTGTGCAAAAGGAAAAGATTTTTCCATACAGACTCTTGGACATCTTGTGAAATCTTCGTATCTTTGCACTCAGAAAGGAATAGCAATCGCTACACCTTATTATATTATTAATATAGAACAAAGCGAATGAATTATGTCAAGTCGTTTGGATTTTGTACAATATATGGCCGACCAGTGCTCAGGAGCTGGGGAGATAACCTTTAAGAAGATGTTTGGCGAATATGGCATCTATTGTGACGGAAAGATATTCGGGCTTATTTGCGACGACCACTTCTTCCTAAAGCCTACTGATGCAGCCCGTCCGCTGTTGCGAGTTGTCGAAATGCGTCCACCTTACGAAGGAGCAAAAGACTATTTCTATATTGCCGACGTAGACGATCGTGCTTATCTCTCCCAACTTGTGTACGAGACATGCAAAGTGTTGCCTGCCCCCAAACCGAAGAAAAAACATTAGTAAGTGCACTATTTTTCTCTTTAACTTGAACGATTTCCAGCTTTCTGTGTATGCAGACATGAAAGAGCTCTGAAATCGTTTAATTTTTTAAAGAACAAAACAAAAATGAAAAGAGTAATAATAGGTGTTTGGCTCGTGATGTTAAGCCTCAGTGCTGTCGCTCAGACCAAAGCCGTAAGAGTGGAAAGCCCAATTGTGGCAGAGAAAGATTTTGTGTGGTATGTAGAACAAAAAGAAGCGTGGAAAGCGCAGACGCAGAAGAATCCAAAGGACGAGAATGCTTGGCTGAATTATTATCATGCAGCCCACTACATGGGCTGGTGGGGCACTAGTTCCGACAGCATCGTTCGCCAAGTGATGAACGAGATGAAGCAAGCTATTCCCGATTCCTACACCTATAATTTCTGTGCCTATCGTGCTAATATTACAGGCCATTCTACAGAAACTGATGGTGATCGATATGCTGAAGCTGCTCTGGCGAAATTGCCCGCAGAGATGCAGTTCTTCGATTACGACCAATGGGTGTGCTATTTAGCGATGAAAGGCGATGAACTTCGAATGAAGTCGATGGCCAAACGCTATTTCGATAGCGGCATCTACTCTGAGGACATCTTGCGCTATAGCTATAACGAACTGGAAAGTATGGATGGGGATGCGATATTTATAAGTAGCGGCGATGCAGCCATTATCCCCAAGTGGCTTATCCAGGAGGGAATGGGAAAGCATAAGGACAAAACCATCGTTTGCATTCCGTTTTTAGGCGTAAAAGAATATCGTGAGTGGTTGAACAAGAAACTAGGCATGACCTTGCCAGAATTGGAAGATGGAGGCTACGAAGACTATCAAGCCTACGAGCGTGCCGTGCTACAGTGCATTATAGACAAGTTTGGCAGTAAAGTTTATTTCTCAGCCACAACGCCCTCTTCGATACTGGAACCTTGGAAACAGAACCTCTACAACGAGGGACTGCTACTGAAATACTCAAAGAAACGCTACGATAATCTCGCCATAAAGCGTCGCAATGTGGAAGAACGCTACATGCTGGAATATCTGCTCGTGTCATTCCGACCCGATTGGACTTCGGGCCAACGCCTCTCTGCCAACTATGCCGTGCTACTTGCCGACCTGCTTCCTTACTACGAGAGACATGATCAGAAACGCTACGACTGGCTGATGCGACGGCTGGTGAGCGGTATCAGCAACACAACGCTCAGCGAGGAAAAGAAGCAGGAATACATGAACGTACTGATAACACAGTAAGCAATGCTGATACCTCTGAGACTATCGGATCAGTCCGATGAACAGCTGATGAAACGAGCTGCACGAGGAAACGACCGTGCGTTCGAAGAACTCTACAACCGTCATGCTCGACGGTTGCAGGGCTTCTTCGTCCGCAGGCTTGGCGATGATGCCGACTTGGCTGCCGATTTCATGCACGATACCTTCCTGCGGCTTTATGCTGCCCGCGAGACTTATCGTGAAGGTCGTAACTTCCGCACTTGGCTTTTCACCATCGCTTACAACCTATGCAGAAATCACCATCGCAATCAGTTAACGATTATTTCTGACGAAGGAATAGACATCACTGATGATGCCAACTTCGAAGTAGATTTAGAAATGAAAGACCTTCACGATGCACTGCGAGAGGTACTTCGAAAACTACCCGAACCTTACGCGATGCTATTTTCACTCCACTATGAAGAAGAGCTGACTATTCCACAAATAGCACACATCGTGGACCTACCAGAAGGCACAGTGAAGTCACGCCTGCATAAAACAATGAATATCATCAAACAAAACCTAAAACAATATGAACATCACTGACCAAGACATCATCCGCACAGCCCGTCAGTTGCGCGATGAAGAGAACGAACAACTGCATGTCCGTCCCGAGTTTAATCGTACAAGACCTTGGCGTCATATTCCTACATGGCTTATTGCCATTCCTGCAGCAGCCATCGTTGGCTTCTTTGTGGGTATATGGACTGAAAGTTCACAGAATGACGCCCCACTCACAGCACGTGTTGATACCGTATATGTCCAGATGCCTGCATCGCAGCCTACAGAAGGAGATACCGTGTATCAACCCATCCAAACAATGCGTGTTTCTGTTTCGAATAATACTACACATCCGTCGTCAACGACACGCAGTACCAGTCCTTCTCATGGGCGCTCTGTGGCCGAAGATAACATACGATACGACCTGTTAGTTATGAATTAAAGTTCCGTTCATACGTATGATTTGCTCTGTTCATACGTATCATTCATTCCGTTGATGCGCATCATTCAATCGGTTAATGCGCATGACCGAATCCAGTCATCTTAGAAACTATATCCAATATTCAGGGAAAAGGCCCAGTTGGCCCCTTGAGACTTCTTTTCCAAGGTGTATAGTTTTTTGTTGCGAAATTGGGAAAAGAAGCCGATTTCGAAGTCGCAGCGTAATGCGAACTGCCTGTATTCCGCGCCGAAGGTACATACCCGCCATCCTGCGTCCCAGCGGTTTGCGCCTATTTCGTCATCAAACATTGAGGGCGATTTGCCTACGTGAATCCCTTGAAACCATGTGATGCCATTCGTAGCAGACACTTTGCTGCTGATGCCGTATGCACCATACAGACCCGTTCCGATGGGTATGCGCCAGTGGGTTCCTATCTTCCAGCGATAGACAAAGTCCAGCTGTGTTTCAAAATACCAAAGGTTGAACGTGACCCGGCCGCCAGCCTTGCTTACGTCGTAGACATTTCCTTTTGAAATAAGCACAAGCGCTGGTTCGAGGAATGTTGGGTGTGATTTGCTGAGAGGAATCTGGATGCCTGCTCCAAGATTCAGGCCGGTGTGCCCCGCTGACTCGTTGCTGGCATCGGTCCCTTCGAAAAGACCGATAGTCAGTCCGCCTTTGACGAATGGCTTCAGTTGCTGCCCCGTAATCTGACATGTTGCCAGGAAAGAGAGCAAAGAAAAGAGTATCAGGCGAACTTTCATTGCTGCTCAGGTTTTGAGCCGTTCCATCGCGCATTCACCTCGTATGGCAGCATGCGTTCGTAACTGCTTTTGTAATAATAGTTGCCAAGCCGCTCAATAAACGTGATGTTGAGCGAGTCGGCGTCAGTCAGTTGCATGTAGACAATGGCGTTGCTCTTGATTAGATTGTTGGCGGCATCATAAGTGTAACTGTCCGTCCGTCGTAAGTTGCAGTCCTGCTTATACAGGAACACGGTCATGGAATCTGTCCCGAAATACAAGTCGTTGGGCATAAAGTTCCACTCATTGGTAGCGTAATAACGCATGCTGATACCATCCTCGATACCATCCTCGCCGATGCGCCACGACCCTTTCCATTTCCATCCGTGCCGAGCTACATTTGCCTGAAAATAGTCGGAAGAAATCGTTGTCAGATAAGGCTCTTGCGGCACCTTGTCCTCGTTCATAATGTAATTCTGCTTAGGGATGTCATCTTCACACGTTGTAGCCTGTGTGAGCATTCCGAACATCAATATAGCCAATAATCGATATATCTTTTTCATCTTTAAACTACTTTCCGTTTAATACAATTGAACGATAAATATATGTACACAGGCACGATGCCCATATCCTTTTCGGTTGCAAAGATAATCATTCCCTTGGATTTAATCTCCATTTTCTCTATAAAAAATAACGTACTTCATCCGAACTTTGTATTAGAATGTAACTAAATGTACATTCCGACGACACCTTATTTATATATATAATAAAAACGTGCAAGCGGTTGGCCTGCACGTCTTTGTTGTATGTGATAGGATTATCTTACTGTGATATCCTTGCTCATATCCTTGAAGTTCCACTTGCAGTTATCGCTGTTGAAGTCCCACTTACCAAGAGTAGGAGTACAGTCACCAGCAGACATCAGCACGAGTTCTTCAGTTGTTCCAGGAACAGCCTTAGGCATGATGCGGTAAGTACCATCTGTACATTGGTCAATACGCCAGAGCTGTTCAGGAGCACCAGTGAAACGAGGAACAGAAGTTACTTCCTTATCAGCTGTAGCAGCAAGAGCACGGTTTGTACCAGCTATGATAATCTTGTAATAAGGACCACCGAGGTAACCACCAGCCTCAGGAACTGCTGTGATAGTCCAGCGCTGATGAGGACGACCCATATAGTCAGCCATACGAACGCGAATCTCGCCCTTTGGCCAATCTTCGATTACGTCAGCAAGAGTCTGTGAAGCAACTGGTTGAGGAGCAGCCTGCTGTGCAGGGCGCTGAGCCTGAGCACCACCTGCAGCACCACCTCCGAAGCCGCCAAAGCCTCCCATGCCACCAAAGCCAGCAGGAGCGCCAGCACCTGGAGCACCAGCTGGAGCACCTTGTGCGTTAGCTGGACGCTGTGCACCCTGAGGAGCGCCAGCACCTGGAGCACCAGCTCCGAAACCTGGGAAACCACCAGCAGGAGCCTGACCACCTTGAGCATTAGCTGGACGCTGTGCACCACCTTGTGCATTAGCAGGACGCTGAGCACCGCCTCCGAAGCCTCCAAAGCCTCCGAAGCCTCCACCTCCGAACATACCGCCACCACGGTTCATACGAACGAAGTCGACAACAAGTTCGAGAGAATAGCCACGACGCTCTGACTCGATTTCATAAGTACCTTCCTTGAAGAGTTCGCCACCAATTGGCCAACCGTTCTTCCAAATAATAGGACGAATAGCCAATACACTGCGACCACCCTGATCAAGGTCAGCCTCCCAGTGAAGTGACATCTTCTCCACACCTTCTGCAACAACAAAACGTCCGAAGTGACCTGCACCCCAAGTACGTCCTGAACCAGCGATAACCATACGGCCACCACCTTCCAACATATCACGACCTACGTTGTCGATAAATGGACCAGTCACGTTCTTAGAACGACCGCATACGATGTTGTAAGTAGAGTTGCCACCATCGCAGCAAGTACCATGAGTACCAAGTAGATAGTACCAACCATCTTTATAGATAAGGTCAGATGCCTCACAGTCGATAGCAACGTTCTTTGCCTTATTACCCTTGATTCGCTCACCTGTCTTAGGATCGATTTCGACCATACGGATGTGTCCGAAATAGGTTCCATAGGTTACCCACAAACGACCAGTCTTTGGATCGAGTAACAGACCTGCATCGATAGCGTCGCAGTCTTCATCTTGGATTGACTTTGCTACTTCGATCGGCTCAGAGAACTTGAAGTCAGGAGACTCTGGGTCAAGAGTCTTGTTCCACATCACGAGGATACGGCCAGCGTGACCGCCACCCAGTCCACCACCAGTAGCACTATAAGCCACAAGATAGCGATCGCCAATTTTCAAAGCATCAGGAGCAGCACCGCCACCTGGACGCTGTGCACCACTGTTCCAAGTCCATCCGTCCTCAGAAATGAGGCCACCACCACCCGTTCCAAAGGTATAGTATTTACCGTCGCACTCCACGATGGTTGATGGGTCGTGGATGAATGGGGCACCAATCTGTGCCATAGCTGACTGACTCAGCATGATACCTACGAGGGCACCAAAGCCCTTTATGATGTTCTTATACTGTTTCATAATGATACTGATTATTTAGTTAAGGTTACAGAAACGTTGGTTAATGGTTCTCCATTCTCCTTGATGAAGCGAACGCAGAAGTCGCTCATACCAGGACCGTTGATGACTGCGCCGCGAAGCACGTTCTTACCCTTCTTCAGGTTCAAACGGCCCGACATCACATCGTCAACAACCATACGGCGGTCGCCTGACAGGATGACAGCTTCTTCGCCATTGAGCCACCACATTGATGCAGAGTTAGAACCTACAGCAAGGCGTACGTTCGATACATCCTCAGGGCTATCGATGATAGTAACAGCCCAGAACAACACACCGTAAACCTGCTTCTCCAGACCTGATGCAAAGCGGAACAACTTCACGTTGTAACGGGTAGCATCGAATGCATGCCACTTCAATTCCTGCTCACCTACGCGCTCTGTCTTTCCATCAGTAGGGATGTCTGTGAACTGACCAGGGAAATACTGCTGACTAAAGTTCTCACGGATGTAAGTGTCTGTGAATACTGTGTTGCTGCGGTTTGGCTTGTCGATAGGTTCAAGCAATAACCATCTGCGAATGAAGCCCTTTGCATCGGGTTTCGCAACGTTTTTAGACACTGGGCTGAAATAATCAGCCAAAGTTGGTTGCACATTTTCCTTAGTAAGGTCGTTCTTGTCTCCAT
Source organism: uncultured Bacteroidales bacterium (assembly GCA_902785075.1). Taxonomy (GTDB): domain Bacteria; phylum Bacteroidota; class Bacteroidia; order Bacteroidales; family Bacteroidaceae; genus Colivivens. The sequence goes on from CACZXN010000027.1 coordinate 27,160, forward strand.
CGCCATCACCTGGATTGGCGTATGCCGACATACAGAACAATGATGCAACTGCAATTGCTAGTAATGCTTTCATGTTTGTTTTGGTATTAATTGTTGTGAAAAAAATATTTGTTTGCATATTTGGCACAAAGGTAAGAATAAAAAATGAGATTCCGTACATTTTACTCTATTTTTTGCAACAAAAGCATAATAATTATCCCCAAAACAACATATTTCTATTTGATGAACACTCCAAAAACAATCATCCCCCGCACTATTCAATGCGAGGGATGATGTGTCAATAATCAACAACTGATGAAATCATTTTTTCTTTGCTGTTGCTTTCTTCGTTTTTGGCGCAGCTTCTTTTTTTGCAGCAGGAGCCTTCTTTGCTGCAGGTTTCTTTGCTGGCTCTTTTGTTGGTTCGGCTTTAGACTTATAGACTGATGGATGATATTTCTCCAATTCAGCTTGCAACTTCTCAATCTTGCGGTCTTTTGCCTCTATCTCCTCACCTTGGTTCTTGATGGTAGTAAGAAGGGAGTTGAGTTCTTCATTATCCATATCGATAGGATAAAGTGCATTAACGCGATTGATAAAGTCGCCAAGAATATTCATGTAATTGGTGAAAGCATCATAAGGACTATCGTAGATACCACGATTCATTCCGACACTATTGTGTTTGGTTGTCATGAAACGGAAATTGTTTGATGCCTGCAGATAATCCCAATCCTGTTTGATACGTCGATCAGTACAGATACGAACTCTATCGGCTACACTATATAGTTTGTCAAATGCCTCGCGCTGCATACAGTTGCCAAGCCAACAACTTGTATTGCGCTCTTCATCAACCCAACTGATATTATATGGGACATCCAGACTACCTACAGACTTTCCCTTGCTGCATAGCTCAGTCGGTGTTGAGAAGGTGATACCTCGTGCCTTTGCACAAGCAGGAATTGCTTTGAGGAACTGGAGAATATTACTGCTCAGTGGTTGGAAGATGCCAAGAGCACAGAGTTCCATAAAGATATTGATTACGTTCTCTCCCTCAGGAAGTGCAGCAATCCAGTCAACATATTTATCGGCAAAGAGTGGATACTCGCTCCAATCAGAGTTATTGAAACGGAGACTGATGTCATCGCTGAGTTTATAATCTCGTAACAAGAGCTTAAGATTTGGATTGAGAGCGCAGTTATAGATGAAGTGAGGAGACTTCCAGCCCAAGATATGCTTAGCACCTTCAGTGAGCATTCCCTTGAATCCCATTGCTGCTACTTGCGCACCAATCTCATCAGAATAGATAAGCGAACTATTGCGGAATACTTTTGGAGACTGCCCAAAGAGTTCTTTAATTTTTGCTTTCATACGCATACACTCATCACGGAAACTCTCTTCGTTGCCAAGAGAAGCAAGTCCGTGACTGTATGGTTCGCAGAGAAATTCCACACATCCCGTTCCATTGAGTTCTTGGAGCAAATCTATTACTTGAGGAGCGTGCATTTCCAACTGCTCCAGACCTACACCTGAGAGTGAGAGTGCCACTTTAAAGAACTTACCATTCTCCTTTGCCATCTCAATGAGTGTTTGAAGGGCTGGTACGTATGAGCGCTCCGCTATGTCGTTGATGCTACGTTCATTTTCATAGTCATCGTAGTAGTAGTGATCACGACCGATTTCAAAGAAACGGTAGCGTTTGAGATGTATGATTTGATGAATCTCAAAATATAAACAGATTGTCTTAGCCATTGTTCTATGTGTTTTTAGTTAATTCCTAAACATTGATTATAAAGTTTGCGAATGCGCAGACCTACCTTTTCCCAGGTGATTTCGTTCACTTCTTTGATACCTTCTTCCTGAAGATACTTGAAAAGTGACTGGTTGGTACAAATGGAATAGATTGCATCGGCCATCGCATGTATGTCCCAATAGTCCACCTTAATGACTTTCTCCAAAATCTCGCCACAGCCAGATTGCTTGGAAATAATCGATGGGGTTCCGCATTGCATTGCTTCAAGTGGTGCAATACCGAACGGCTCGCTAACGGATGGCATTACGAATACATCTGAGTTTTTGTAGGTCTCATATACTTGTCGACCACGCTGGAAGCCTGGGAAATGGAAGCGGTCGGCAATGCCTCGTTGTGCCACCATTTCGATCATTGCTTCGAGCATATCACCCGAACCAGCCATACAGAAACGAATGTTATGAGTACGTTTCAGCACCAAAGTAGCAGCCTCTACAAAGTACTCTGGGCCTTTCTGCATAGTGATACGTCCTAAGAAAGTAACAACTTTCTCTTTGGAATGATCAGGACGAGGGATGTCTAGCAAATCTTGTGAGAGTGGATATACTGCATTATGCATCGCAAAGCACTTGCGAGGATCTTGGTGATATTCCTTGATAACCGTCTGACGCGTCAATTCGCTCACACACATAATGCAATCTGCATGGTCCATACCGTTCTTCTCAATTGAGTAGACAGTAGGATTCACCTTTCCGCGACTGCGATCGAAATCGGTTGCATGTACATGGATACAGAGTGGTTTTCCACTCACCATCTTTGCATGTACACCAGCGGGATAGGTGAGCCAGTCGTGAGCATGTATGATATCGAATTGTTCTGCTCGAGCTACTACTCCTGAAATGATTGAAAAGTTATTAATCTCTTCGTGTAGGTTACCAGGATACCCGCCTGCAAACTCCATACAACCCATATCGTTGGTATGCATATAGGAGAAGTCTGCATAAATATGGTCGCGGAAATGATAATACTCTTCAGGCGTCATATAATTTGGCAGACGGTTCTTCACATAGTTGTAGTCATGCCCTTTATAGACAATTGGCACTTGATTCATTCCAATAATCTTCAGGAAGGATTCTTCTTCGCCTGTAGGTTTCGGCAGGCAGAAGATGGTTTCCATATCGGGTTGAAGGCTTAGGCCTTTGGTTATTCCATAAGATGCAACAGCCAAACCTCCGTATATCTTAGGGGGAAATTCCCATCCAAACATTAATACTCTCATACCGTTTCCTCCTTATTAATAATTATAATACTTAGACAATAATTTATTCACGCGGAGAATAGCTGCTACATTCATAGCGAACGAAAGTGCGCCACGTCCATGGAATGGAGGGTTTCCGTCGAATAGTTCAGGAAGGGTTCCGATTCCGTGGTAAAGCATCTCTTCTTCAAGTCCGATAAGACTACGGTCAACAAACGAGAGTCCACTGCGTTTGTAAACTTTCATGCAGGTCTCCAGGTAGAAACCGAGCATGAATGGCCACACAGTGCCTTGATGATAGGCTGCGTCACGCTCTTGTTGACCGCCTTGATATATAGGGTTATAGGCTCCGCTCTTTGGAGAAAGCGAGCGTATACCCTTTGGAGTACGAAGTTCCTTGGTACAGATATCGAATACGCTCTTGCGTTCTGCTTGAGTAAGAGGTGTGTTTTCGAGCGATGTAGCAATCAACATGTTTGGACGGACTTCCCATGAGATGTTTGTTCCATCAACAAAATCCATGAGATAACCGTAATCGTTGATGAATGTTTCACGGAACGTTTTTCCACATTCGTTTGCTATTTCTTTCCACTTCTCTGCCTCATCTTGTTTCTGCTCTGCTTCCAATATCTGTGCTCCAAAGATAAGTGCGTTATACCATAAGGCGCATATCTCTACTATGTAGCCAGTACGTGGAACCACGGGACGGCCATTGATGGTTGAGTTCATCCATGTTGCAGGATGTTCCTTTCCGTTGGTGTAGAGCATTCCATTATCGTGCAGTTCGAGGTTTGGATGTTTGCCTTGCAGAATATAGCTTACGATTTTTCGTACCAAAGCCCCATAACGTTTCACGGCATCGTTCATGTCGACCATTCGCGCATATTGTTGAATGCACCAAACTGCCCAAAGCAAAACATCAGGAGCTTCCATCTCGTATATTTTTACTGAGATGGGCTTGCCTGCAGTAAAGTCGTTGATAGCTTTTTCGGCTGTAGCCATAGCGCTGATGAAGCGTTCGGTTTCATCATTCGCTAAGGTCAGTCCTGGAAGCGAAACAAAGGTGTCACGTGCTCTAGCCTTGAACCAAGGGTATCCCGCCAAAATGTAATGCTCTCCTTTTTTCTTATTATGGAACTGGTGAGCTGCGTTAATCAGACAATGATGGAAGCTGTCACGCGAAGTGTGAACCTCAATTTCCTCGTCGAAAGTCTTTTTCAGCGTCCGAGTGTTGATTTCCTCCAATCCTGCCGAGAAAATAACGCTTTCACCTTTCTTGATGTTAAACTCGAAATAACCTGGCACATAGAGATCTTCAGAATAGTCGTATCCCAGTTCCTGATCTTTTGGGTATTCAATGCCTTTGTACCAGTTGGGGGTGAAGACATACTCTGCTTTTTTATTGGTCTGCATGTATAAATAAGGATATCCGTCATACATGCAGGTCTTGATTCCGTTATCCACCTCTTCGTAGTTCCGATTGACTGCTGAATTCTCATGAGTCAATTGGTTGGCTGCACGGAAGGCAAGGAACGGACGAAGGCGGAGGGTGGTCACAGAGTGGGCATCGACCAAGGTGTAACGTATCAATATCCTGTTATGGAAGTGTTGGAATACTTTTTCTTTTCTCAAGATGACACCACCCACACGATAGACAGTAGTTGGAATTTTGTCCCATGTAAACTCTCGGAGGTATTTATGTCCATTAGGACTATACACGTCTCCTGCATACTTGTGAAGTCCAAGATTGAATTCCGCACCATGCTGAATAACCGTCTCGTCAAGAGACGAGAGCAGTACGTGGGTGTTGTCATCAATCTCAGGAACAGGCACTACAAGCAAACCATGATACTTGCGTGTGTTGCAGTCAACGATTGATGACGAAGAATATGCACCCGAACGATTGGTGCGAAGAATCTCTTTTGGCAGGGCTTCTTGCAAGTTCGTCAACAACGTTTTCTCAAATTGTAAGTAACTCATTTTTAGTATTGGTATAATTTATTTGATAGTCAGATTGTTGAAGGACATTCGTTGTCCAACTACAAAAGTACGCACTTTTTTCTTTCTTTCAAAGTTTTAATTGAACTTTTTGACCAAAGCATCGTTTTTTCGCTCTTTTTATGCTGAAAATTGGTGTTTTGCTTGTTTGTTTGAGCAAATAAGATTAAATTTGCAAGAAAATAAGATGTGTAGGTTATGACACGAAAGAAAACATATTCCCAAGAATCATTACTACATTTTCTTTCGCTTTTGACTGAAAGGATGACAGACGACCAGCGATCTGCACTGCTGGCCCAATGTGTTGTTCGTTATTATCAGGCAGGAAAAGTCGTTAGCGGAGAAGGTGATGTGGCCAGCCATCTTTTTTTGATTTTAAGAGGTGTCGCAAAGATTTCCATTTGTGGAGATGCGGACAGATGGCAAACTGTGAGATTAGTAAAAGCTGGCGAATATTTCGGCTACAGAGCCTATTTTGCGGAGCAGCTCCACTTAGCATCGTATATAGCGATGACAGACATGGACGTATGTGCAATTCCTATGGATTTTATAAGGACCTGCTTGGACGCCAACCCATCTCTGAAAGACTTTTTCCTAAAACGCCTAGCTCTGGGGCTTTGGCAATCCGACTACCGTTTTGTTTGTCTCATACAAAAACATCTGAGAGGCAGAATGGCTGCCACATTGCTCAGTGTGGCCGAGTATTTCGGATACGAATCCAATGGGAAAACTTTGGTGTTAGCCGTTTCGCGTGCCGAACTGGCGAATCTTGCCAATATGACTACATCGAATGCCATCAGAACCCTTTCTGCCTTTGTTTCCGAAGGACTAATTGAGGTAAACAAACGAAAGATAACGATTATCAACGTTTCTGCACTTAATCATATCAGTACCCACGATTGATGATTACGATTAAAAACCGTTTTATTCCTTTCGGGACTTACAAAGCTATCAATTTATTTGGGTTAGTCTTCACTAAGTTCCCTTTGTCGCACAGCGAGTTGAACCACGAGAAGATTCACTCCAGACAGCTTGTTGAATTGCTCGTAATCGGCTTTTATTTGTGGTATGTAGTAGAGTGGCTCATTCGAATCATACAATTTAAGGACTTGAAACGTGCATATTTCAATATTTGCTTTGAACGAGAGGCTTATGCCAACGAAGCCAATTTGAATTACTTGAAACATCGAAAGTGGTATTCTTCGTTTCGATATCTTAAGAATAAATAATAATGGTGATGATATAGCTTTGACCCACCTTAATCCTTTTTTCTCTTTCTCCTAGGGGATTTTTCTGTTGCAGGTCGTGCAACCTATGTTGCAGGTCGTGCAACGTACGTTGCAGGTCGTGCAACAGAAATTACCCTTAAGGGAAAAAACATTTTCCCCTAGGGGCTGCAAAATTTTCCCTTAGGGGGAACAAAAAAAAGGTAACCCGAAGGTTACCTTTTGAGCGGAAAACGAGACTCGAACTCGCGACCCCAACCTTGGCAAGGTTGTGCTCTACCAACTGAGCTATTTCCGCATTATCACCTTGCCAAGGTTGGTATCCGTTTTTGTT
>CACZXN010000027.1:33874-46685 GCA_902785075.1 uncultured Bacteroidales bacterium
TATCCGTTTTTTTGTTCGGCAAGGTTGTGCTCTACCAACTGAGCTATTTCCGCATTATCACCTTGCCAAGGTTGGTATCCGTTTTTGTTCGGCAAGGTTGTGCTCTACCAACTGAGCTATTTCCGCATTATCCGCAGAGATTTATTTTTGAGCGGAAAACGAGACTCGAACTCGCGACCCCAACCTTGGCAAGGTTGTGCTCTACCAACTGAGCTATTTCCGCATTAGTTTAAACTAGTGTGCCCAGAACAGGACTCGAACCTGCACGGCTCTCACCACTCGCACCTGAAACGAGCGCGTCTACCATTCCGCCACCTGGGCCCTATTCAAAGGCGTTTTTGATGCTCTTCCGCCGAATTGCGACTGCAAAGGTAGTACTTTTTTTTGAACTGACAAAAAAAATACTGATTTTTTACTTTTTTTTTTGAAAGTTTTGTTGGCGTCATGTAAAATGATTACCTTTGCGCCATCAAAAACAAATAAAAATAATGAAGAAACGAACATTTTGTTTAATAATCTGCAGCATTTTTTTGCCGTGTTTTGTATCGTGTGAATGGTTGTCCGGCTCGTCTGAGTTCAACAACAAAGAACGGCTTGAAGATATCATCGGCATGAATCTACCCAATTACAAAGTCGTTCAATATATTCCAAACGATTTGACTTGGCAAGGAGAGTATTTGGATTCTGCTATGATAGAGTTCGACGAAATCTTACCACGGGCTTTCTTTGACAGCATTGATTCGTACATTTCTGGGGACAGTTCGGCAACAAAAAGCAGATGGACAAGGAAAGACGAACACAACTACGCATATTCGGCTTGGGTGGACGATGGAGGCAGGGTTCCTGAATGCCGCAAAGGGAAAACAGATTGGTGGGTTGTCGTACAGCTGTCTGATACATCAAAACGAGCACTCATAATTAGTTGTCATTATTGATAACTGTCGAACTTCACTCCTCACCTTAAGCCTTATAATCTCTTACGCGCACACACATAATTAATAATAATGTGTCAGGGTGTGATAGTTCTGCAGCTATACGAGTGAAAAATGTGTAATATGAAGGAATTTATTTGCAATTCGTTGTGTGTAATTCATGAATAATTCGTAACTTTGCAATTCAAATCACATAGTATAACACAATTAATTATGCCGTCAATATCAGTACGAGGCACAGAAATGCCTTCTTCACCAATCCGAAAGTTAGCACCACTTGCAGAGGATGCTAAGAAACGCGGAATCCATGTATATCATCTCAACATCGGTCAGCCCGATTTGCCTACTCCGCAGATTGCGCTAGATGCGATGAAAAGCATCGACCGCAAAATCTTGGAATACAGCCCTAGCCAAGGTTACAGAAGCTATCGTGAGAAGTTGGTGGGTTATTACGACAAATTTAATATCAAGCTTACAGCTGACGACATCATCATCACCAGTGGTGGCTCTGAGGCCGTTTTGTTTGCGTTTCTCTCGTGTTTGAATCCTGGCGACGAAATCATCGTCCCTGAGCCTGCTTACGCCAACTATATGGCTTTTGCCATTTCTGCAGGAGCAGTGATTCGCACAATCGCAACAACCATTGAAGAAGGATTTTCTCTGCCAAAGGTTGAAAAATTTGAAGAGTTGATCAATGAGCGTACACGCGCTATCCTCATATGCAACCCAAACAATCCAACTGGATACTTGTACACTCGTCGTGAGATGAATCAAATACGCGACCTTGTGAAGAAATACGATCTCTACCTGTTCTCCGACGAAGTCTATCGTGAGTTTATCTATACAGGAAGCCCTTACATTTCTGCATGCCACTTGGAAGGTATCGAGAACAACGTTGTGCTTATTGACTCTGTATCCAAACGATATAGCGAATGTGGTATCCGCATCGGAGCTTTGATTACAAAGAATGTAGAAGTACGCAAGGCTGTCATGAAGTTTTGCCAGGCACGTCTCAGCCCTCCGCTGATTGGTCAAGTCATCGCTGAAGCATCGCTCGACGTTCCTGAGAGTTACACCCGTGACGTTTACGATGAGTATGTAGAACGCCGTAAGTGTCTGATTGACGGACTCAACCGCATACCTGGCGTCTATTCACCAATACCAATGGGAGCATTCTACACGGTTGCCAAACTACCAGTTGACGATAGCGAGAAGTTCTGCGCTTGGTGTCTCTCCGACTTCAATTACGAAGGCGAGACCGTCATGATGGCTCCAGCAGCTGGATTCTACACTACCCCAGGAGCCGGACGCAACGAGGTGCGTATTGCCTATGTATTGAAGAAAGAAGACCTTGTCCGTGCTTTGGTTGTTTTGAAGAAAGCAATAGAAGCATATCCAGGAAGAGTAAAAGACTAAAAGAAGCGTCAATTACTTTTTAAGTCTTCATTCTTTCAACTTTTCTAATGAGTTTCGCACGATTCATAGCAAAGCGTATTTATGCCAATACTGACGAGAAACGACAAATTTCCCGTCCTGCTATTCGTATAGCTCTGGCTGGTATCATTATCGGTATGGCTGTAATGATTATCAGCATCGCTGTAGTGATGGGCTTCAAGTCGGAAGTAAGCTCTAAGGTCGTTGGATTCGGTTCTCATATACAAGTACTCAGCCTCACTCAGGGAGATGATTACGAATTGTTACCAGTATTGACCACAGACAGTCTTGAACGTATCATTCGCAAACAGCCAGAAGTGAAAGACGTTCAGCGTTTTGCCACGAAGATGGGAATGCTAAAAACGAAGGATGATTTCCGAGGCATTCAGTTCAAAGGAATTGATAGCGGATATGACCTTTCGTTCTTCCGTCAATATCTCAAGCAGGGCGAAATACCAAGTTTCAGTTCTGAGGAAGCTACGAATCAGTTGCTTGTGTCTCAGCGAATCGCTTCTGATCTTCAACTCCAAGCAGGCGATAAAGTTTATGCCTATTTCGTCAACGAGAAAGGCATGCGAGCCCGTCGTTTCACAGTATGCGGCATCTATGAAACCCACTTGACAGAATACGATCGTAATGTAGTAATGACCGACATCTACACCATTCGCAAGCTGAATAATTGGGATAGCGAGATGTCAACTGGATTTGAAATCACCATCAACGACTTCGATCGTGTGGACGATGTAACTCAGGCACTCGGTAATAAAATAAATAAGGTGTACGACAAAAACGGATGTTTATATGGCGTATTCAGTATTCGCCAATTAGCACCACACATCTTCTCTTGGCTGGGAGTGCTCGACATGAATGTCATTATGATACTGGTACTCATGATTTGCGTCGCATCGTTTACAGTAATGTCTGGCTTGCTGATTGTCATGCTTGAGCGTATCAACATGATTGGTATTCTCAAGTCGTTAGGTGCTACGAATTCCACCGTACGTCAAGTATTCATCAATTTCTCAATTATGCTCGTAGGTCGCGGAATGCTTTGGGGCAATCTCATCGGATTGGCTTTTTGCTTCCTTCAGAGCCAATTCCATCTTATACGACTCGATCCTTCCGTCTATTATCTCGACGCAGTACCAATCCGATTCGATTGGCTCCTTTTCCTCTTGGTGAATGCAATCACACTTATCGTTTCCTTCCTTGTCATCTTTGGTTCATCATATATGATGAGCATTAGCCGACCAGCACAAACGATGAGGTTTGAATAAAATAAGGCGACCATCTGGTCGCCTTATTCATAAAGATATTTGATAATCTTAATTATTTCCAATCTGCTATCCAAGCTCTCCAATCAACATCCTTGAACATTGGAGCGTTAGCAATCTCAGTCTTAACATCATGCTTATCGAGCAAGAAACGATCGATGAAAGCTTCGAGATATGGATACTCTGCCTCAGGAAGCTGACAATGACCGTGTCCACCACTGATGCTGTAACCTACGCGGTCAGCTATTCCGAAAGTCTTCCAAACTTCCTTAGCTGCGTTGATAGAAACATATCCACTCTCATCAGCCAACCACTTATAGTCGGTATTTCCGAAATAAAGGAGAGCACGAGGGCAAACCATAGCAGCAAGTTCATGATGGTCAACAGGCATGCGAGCTATCTTCTCATTAGCATAGTCAGTCTTGATGTTGGCAAAGAACCAAGAATCGTTGGTATTGAAACTACGCTCCACTTCGCCAAGAGTCTCGCTGTAACGCCAAGAAGCAATACCACCACCGCCTGGCTCGTGAGCGATAACCAAAGCGATACGCTCGTCGAATGCTCCACAATACAATGCGCACTTTCCTGCCCATGAGCAACCTGATATAGCCAAATGCTTCGTGTCAATCTTAGATTTGCTTGGACCTAACTGCTGCAAACCATCGATGATGCGTGACACACACCATCCCCAGAAGCAATATGAGCCGTTAGCCTCAAGTTCTGGATACAATTTGTTGATAGGCTCTGTTCCGCGCTTCTGAGTATGCTGAGTTACTGCAAATACATCGATATTGATGATAGCACATCCACGACCTGTGAAAAAGCGAGTAGGCAATGTGTTCGATACTCCAAGTAATGCTGGGCAAGGATATTTTGCCTCCTTCGGATACTGAATCTGAGCAGTCAGCAATAGTTCCTGACCATTGTGCTTCACCGTCACCTTCAGTTGCTTACGTTCACCGATGGTCTCGTCAGGAGCTCCACCGCCAAAACCGCCAAAGCCTCCGAAACCACCTCCGAAGCCACCAAAGCCACCTCCTGGACGATTACCGCCAGCTGGTGCTGGAGCCTGATCTTCAATAACAGCCTTCAAGTTGCCTGCTTCCAATACAGGACGCATTCCGATTTCATACTGCTGGAACAACTGAGAAATCTCATAGCGGTGCTGTTCCCAGTCCTTGAAGTCTGTCGAACGTTTACCATTCTGGAACTTGAATGGATCGGGCAGTTTCTCAATCAAAGGGAGTTGATCTGGCTTGACAACTGGTTTCATCTTGAATTCTTTTCCCGAATATTCCTTCTCATAACAATAAGGAATTTGTGCCTGAGCTAACAGAACACTTGCAAACATTGTTGCTAAAAAAATAGTTCTTTTCATAAGGGTATTAATTGTTAGACGTGCAAAGGTAATAAATTATTCATAATTGTTAGTAGATAATTCATAATTATTTGTAACTTTGCATCATAAATTAATAAAATTATGAGAAAAACGACCTTTGCAATCAGCATCGCAGCAATTTGTCTGCTCACCAACTGTACCGGAAACAATACCACAAAAACCAATCAAGATTCAATCGTCAATAACTCGATATCAAAAAACACGGTGAACAAGATGACGGAATACAATCTTGAAGGTGAGGTTGTGGTTGATGGTGATAAGTACACCTACGAGTTTGCATTCAACAATGATACGAAATTGCCTATTGTCACCACAGCCGAAGGCTACAAATACAATGACAATTCCGTGAAACTCTATATCAACCGTGGTCAGGAAATAGTGTACGAACACACATTCACCAAGGAATCATTTGCCAACTTGATACCAGCAGCCGACTATCAACGTTCGGTTCTTGCCGGCTTCAACTTCAACTACATGCAGCAGGACAAACACGACCGTTTCTATTTCATCGCTGTCGTGGGTGACCCGGACGAAACTTCTGATATCAGCTATTCTGTAGGTATAGCTATCGATAAGAATGGAGGAGTTGCAACATCCATCGTTGAGACAATCGAAACAGAACCGATTAACGACAACTTGAACCAAGACCCTGATGAGTTCGATGCATAAATATAATTGATGATACAAATTCCCTTAACCAATATGAAAAAACTAATATTCAACATTGCGCTCCTGATGCTATGCATCTCTGCAGCAGCACAAACCAAGACCGTTTCCATTCTTGGAGACTCCTACAGCACATTCGAAGGCTATCTTGAGCCTGATACTAATTATGTATGGTATTTTGATTACAGAGCTCGTACCAATACTGATGTGACAAAGGTCACTCAAACTTGGTGGCACCAGCTCATCTCCTCAAAGGGGTGGCGATTGCTGAAGAACAATTCCTTCTCAGGTTCCACCATTTGTAACACAGGCTATCGGCAGGAAGATGTCACTCGCAATTCTTTTCTCGCACGCATGGACAACCTCGGTGGTGCACCCGATATTATCTATATCTTCGGAGGCACTAACGATGCATGGGCAAACTCTCCAATTGGGGAGTACAAATACGAAGGATGGAACAAGCAAGATCTCTACTCCTTCCGTCCAGCTATGGCCTACATGCTCCATCACATGACCAATCGCTATCTCAACACTCAAATCATCTTTATCCTCAACTCTGAGCTGAAAGAAGAAGTCAACGAGTCTGTCCGCACCATCTGTAAGCACTATAATGTGAAATTAGTTGAGCTGCACGACATCGCCAAACAAGGAGGACATCCCTCGATTGCCGGCATGAAAGCAATAGCTGATCAGCTGAAGAATGTAAAATAGGAAGAATAAAGGCCCATAGTATAAGGCCCATAGTATAAGGCCCATAAGCCTAATAGGGCACATAGGACCCATAGGTCTCATAAGCCCAATAAGCCCAATAAGTTAAACCCCGAAAGTTTTTCTGACTTTCGGGGTTTAACTTTGTCATAACTATTATTAGTTGTTCTCAGGACGAAGCTGACGAACTACTTCTGCAGTACGCCACATCTCTGAGTCGTGTAATGCAGCAAGTTCCTTCTCAAGACCAACGCGATAATCTGGCTTTGAGTTGGCGTCGATACTAATCTGAGCCTCGTTACCACACTTCACACTTGCATAGAGCTTCTCAACAACAGGCTTGATAGCATCATGGAAGCGAGGATACCAGTCAAGAGCACCGCGCTGTGCTGTTGTAGAGCAGTTTGCATACATCCAGTCCATACCCTTTGCAGCGAAGAGAGGCATCAGTGACTGAGTGAGCTCTTCTACTGTCTCGTTGAAAGCCTCTGATGGAGAGTGACCGTTCTCACGGAGAACTTCATACTGTGCAAGGAGCAATCCCTGAATAGCACCCATCAGTGAACCACGCTCACCGGTGAGGTCTGATGTAGCCTCACGTTGGAAAGTAGTCTCGAACAGGTAACCAGAACCGATACCGATACCGAGAGCCAATGTACGCTCAAGAGCCTTTCCTGTTGCATCCTGATAAACTGCGTATGAACTGTTCAAGCCACGACCTTCGAGGAACATCGTACGAAGTGAAGTTCCTGATCCCTTAGGAGCAACCATGATGACATCGATATCCTTCTGAGGAACACAACCAGTGCGGTCGTTCCAAGTGATAGCGAATCCGTGTGAGAAATACAAAGCATTACCTGGCTGCAGGCAGGTCTTGAGAGTTGGCCATACTGACATCACTGCTGCATCTGAGAGCAGACACATCACGATTGTACCCTTGGTAGCTGCCTCTTCAATTGAGAAGAGTGTCTCACCTGGTACCCATCCGTCAGCCTTTGCCTTCTCGAATGTCTTACCCTGACGCTGACCTACGATGACATTAAAACCATTGTCACGAAGGTTGCATGCCTGACCAGGACCCTGTACACCATAGCCGATTACTGCAATTGTCTCATCTTTCAATACTTCACGAGCTTTCTCTAATGGAAACTCTTCGCGGGTCATCACTTCTTCGATAACACCGCCAAAATTCATTTTAGCCATAATTCTTTAATTTATAAAAAAATTCTAGTAATTGCGTTATTATTATTTTGCTTCACGTTCTTTCTCACGTCGAGCGATGAACTCATCGAGATGTTCTGCCTTACTCTTGGTGATGCAGATACGTCCTGAACGGACGAACTGAAGCACCGCACCCATTGCGTTCAGGGTGTTGTAGAGCGAAAGGATTTCCTCTGTCGAGCCTGTCTTCTCTGCGGTTGCATACGTTGGATTCACCTCGATGATGCGTGCGTTGTGCTCACGGATGGCTTCCGACACATGGGCATCTTCCAACATCACAGGGGTGGAAATCTTCAGCAGCGAAGTCTCGTTGATGAAGATATCTTCGTCTGTGTAGTAGCGTGCTTGCAACACATCGATTCGCTTCTCTATCTGCTTAGTCAGCATGATGACCATCTGTTCTGTACAGCAACACACAACAGTATATTTATGTACGCCTGGCGTACTCGATGCGCATACATTGAGGGTCTCAATGTTCACCTGACGGCGGGTAAAGATGGCTGATATCTGCGAGAGCAGACCTGGCACGTTCTCTGAATATATTAATATGGTATAGAGATGCTCACAGAGGCTGAGGTCTTTCTCGGCCTTGTCCTTACACTTTCCGCATTTGTTACAATCGTTCTGCTTCATATTTCGAGTATCATTTCGTCTACGTTTGCACCTGGAGGGGTCATCGGAAGGATGTTATCTTCCTCGAGCACTCCACACTGCAGGAGGTATGCACCTTCTGTAGCAAGCATTTTCTCTATTTCCTCATCCAACTTATCACGATCGGTTACGGTCGCAGCTGGGATTTTATAAGCTTTGGCTATCAGTTCAAAATCAGGGTTGTCCATCGGGGTGAACGAATACCTGTGATTAAAGAACATCGCCTGCCACTGACGCACATTCCCCAGGAAGTTGTTGTTGAGCAGGATGATCTTCACTGGTGCCTTCTGCTCCATGATGGTTCCCAGTTCCTGGATGGTCATCTGCAGACCTCCGTCGCCTACAAACAGGCAAACCGTCCGCTCTGGAGCACCAAAGGTTGCACCGATAGCTGCAGGAAGTCCAAAGCCCATCGTGCCACATCCTCCCGAGGTCACTACGCTGTGTCCCTTAGTAAATTTGAAGTAGCGGCAACCGAACATCTGATTCTGACCTACGTCCGTCACAAGGATGGCTTCGTTCTTCGTTGCTTCGCTCACCTTACGGATCACTTCTGCCATCAACAGCGGACCTTCCTTTGGATGGATGGCCTTGTCAATCACCTTCTCATATTCTTCCTTAGCGTATGGTTTGAACGACTCCACCCAATCCGCATGTTTGATTTTGTGTACTTTAGCAGTAACGGCAGCAAGGGTTTGCTTGCAATCGCCGAGTACAGCCAAGTCCACCTTCACGTTCTTATTGATTTCGCTGGGGTCGATATCAAAGTGTATAATCTTTGCTTGCTTTGCGTAGGTGTTGAGGTTGCCCGTCACACGGTCGTCGAAACGCATACCCACAGCTATCAGCAGGTCGCATTGGTTGGTCTGAACGTTAGGTCCAAGGTTGCCGTGCATACCAAGCATACCCACATTCAAAGGGTGATCGGATGGCAGGTCCGACAATCCCAACAGCGTGCAGCCAACAGGGATGTCGGCTTTCTCGATAAGGTTGAGCAGTTCTTGATGAGCATTACCCAGTTCTATTCCCTGTCCGGCTAATAACAATGGACGGTCGGAATGATTGATGAGGTATGCAGCTTGCTCGATAGCATCCTTATTCATCGAAGGAACGGGTTGGTAACTGCGGATGAAGTCCACCTTCTCGGGTTTATACTCCACCATCGCTGTCTGAGCATTCTTCGCAAAGTCGAGCACCACCGGACCTGGACGACCTGTACGTGCGATATAGAACGCACGGCTCACTGCCCATGCCACATCTTCAGCACGACGTATCTGATAGCTCCACTTGGAGATTGGGTTGGTCACATTGACCACATCGACCTCCTGAAATGCATCTGTACCCAGCATAGCTGCTCCTACCTGACCGCATATCACCACCATCGGGGTCGAATCAATCATCGCATCAGCCACACCTGTGATGGTGTTTGTTGCACCTGGTCCGCTGGTCACGATGGCACATCCCACCTTGCCCGACACACGCGCATAACCTTGCGCTGCATGAACAGCACCCTGCTCGTGACGGACCAAAATGTGATTCAGTCGGTCTGTATAGTCGTAGAGAGCATCATAAACTGGCATGATAGCACCACCCGGATAGCCGAAGAGTGTCTCAACCCCTTCGTTCAAAAGCGAACGCATCAACGCCTCTGCTCCTGTTATCTTTTCTTTCATGATTCTAGTTTATCTAGTATATCTAGTTTGTCTAGTTTTCCGTTTATTTAGTCAATGATTCTCACTCCACCCTTATCGGCACTGCTGACACTTTGTGCGTATGCTCTCAGTGACTTGCTGACCACACGTTTGCGGCGTAATGGTTGCTGCGGACGTGCTGCAAGTTCCTCGTCGCTGAGACGTACGTTAATGCTACGGTTCGGGATGTCTATTTCGATGATGTCACCATCCACAATCTTTCCGATATTACCACCGTTGGCTGCCTCTGGTGAGATGTGTCCGATACTCAGTCCACTCGTACCACCCGAGAATCGTCCGTCAGTAATGAGAGCGCACTCCTTACCGAGGTGCATCGACTTGATGTATGAAGTTGGGTAGAGCATCTCCTGCATACCTGGACCGCCTTTCGGACCTTCGTGTGTGATGACTACAACATCGCCAGCCTTCACCTTACCGCCAAGAATACCTTCGCATGCATCTTCCTGTGAGTCGAAGACTACGGCCGGACCTGCAAATTTCCAGATACTTTCGTCCACACCTGCTGTCTTTACCACACATCCGTCCTGAGCAATGTTTCCAAACAAAATGGCCATACCGCCGTCCTTGGTGTAAGCGTGCTCAATGTCACGTATGCAACCGTTCTCGCGATCTGTGTCGAGGGTTTCATAGTTGGTATTCTGTACACCCAATTGATTGCAGAACTTACCAGCAGGAGCACTGCTGTAGATACGTTTTGCCTCTGGGTCAATCGTTTCTTTCAGTATCGAATACTTCTCGATATCTTCAGCCAGTGTAGCACCGTTCACACGCTTCACGGTGGTGTCAATCAGTCCACCCTTAGCCAGTTCACCGAGCAGATTCAGCATTCCGCCTGCACGCCCGCACTCCTGTACAGAATATTTCTGTGAGTTTGGTGCCAACTTGCAAAGGAACGGAGTCTTGCGTGAGAGGGCATCGATGTCGGCCATCGTGAAGTTCACCTCAGCCTCCTGTGCTACAGCAAGCAGGTGAAGCACCGTATTGGTCGAGGCACCCATAGCGATATCAAGAGTCATAGCATTGAGGAAAGCCTGACGGGTAGCAATGCTGCGAGGCAATACACTCTCGTCACCATCCTCATAGTATGCAAAGGCGTTCTTTACAATCTGACGGGCAGCTGCCTTCATCAGTTCGATACGGTTTACATGTGTAGCCAGAATCGTTCCATTACCAGGAAGGCTCAGTCCGATAGCCTCAGTGAGGTTGTTCATCGAGTTGGCTGTAAACATTCCCGAGCAACATCCGCAACCTGGGCAGGCACGATCTTCCACCTCTGCCAGTTCAGCATCGCTCACGGTTGGGTCAGCACCCTTCACCATCGCAGCTATCAGGTCGAGGTTCTCGCCCTTGTATTTGCCTGCTTCCATAGGTCCTCCGCTTACAAACACAGCAGGGATATTCAGTCGCATGGCTGCCATCAGCATACCTGGAGTAATCTTGTCGCAGTTCGAGATACAAATCATTGCATCTGCCTTGTGAGCATTGCACATATACTCCACCGAGTCGGCAATGATGTCGCGGCTCGGAAGACTGTAGAGCATACCATCGTGACCCATTGCTATACCATCATCGATAGCGATGGTGTTGAACTCTGCCGCATAGCAGCCCATCTTCTCGATTTCTGCCTTCACAATCTGGCCTGCTTCATGCAGGTGAGTATGACCAGGCACAAACTGAGTAAATGAATTAACAATAGCAATGATTGGTTTTCCGAACTGTTCTCTCTTCATTCCATTGGCCACCCACAGCGCTCTGGCTCCTGCCATTCGGCGACCCTCTGTGCAAACCGCACTCCGTAACTGATGTTTCATTTTCTTTTTATCAAGTTTCTGACTGCAAAAAATGCAGCTCATTAAAGTTTTGAACTGCAAATTTACTACAAATTCATGGAATAGCAATCATTTTTCCACACAAATCGCCATTTCCCTTTGCTTTTTGTCACAAACACACTCAATTCGCTGTAAGTGGAGTACAGGAAAGTCACTTCCACCCGAACGACTGGCCATCCCATTTCAAGACGAAAGACTCTTCTGTCCAGTCCTCATCCATATCGTTCCCATGATCGTCCACAACCGTCATTTGGATGTCCTTACCCTCTTCAGGCAAGTCCAAATAATAGCAGGTATAACCCTTCGCACGCTTCTCAATCATGTTCGTCAGTTCAGGTTCAGGTGTCATCGTTCCCGTAGCAGGGTCGTAGTCGTAGAACACCACCAGACACTGATCCCAACTCGCACTTTCCCAACACTCTTCCATGTAGGCAGCAAACAACTTGTGACCGTTCTTACGGTTCCAGAAACATCCATAGGTAAACCGATTTGTCTCCACCCAACCCATACTGCGGATGAAACCATTGCGAGCGTTGCAAGTGATGTCATACCTCGTGGGATAACTAGACTCTTTCTGCTCAATTTCCAAACTAAACTCATCCTTACCTGCAGCATCCTTGTCAGCAAAATAACGTCTCAGCGCCTCGTTTGTCTCACACTGCGGATAAGCCCCACTGAATGCCTTCATAAGTTCCTTGATGCCCACCTTACTCTTGTCACCATCAACCGTCAGCGACTTGTCTGCCCACACCTTACGGATGGTTTCAATGCCACGATGAGGAATCTCATAATCCTCCTCGCCAACCTCTGCCTCAGCATCAGCCGTTGCATCCTCAGCCGTCATCACCTTCTCACCACTCTCATCCTCAGCCGTCTGATCGTTTTTTTTCTGATTATCACCACAAGCCGCCATCATCATGCAGGCAGCCAACACCATGATTGATAAAAACTTTGTTTTCATACACATAACAATTAAATTGATTAG
>CACZXN010000028.1 GCA_902785075.1 uncultured Bacteroidales bacterium
GCATGTGAGAGCACTGTGCATTCACCTTCAGCGGTTTGCCGTTGAGGTAGAACACGTTGTCGCGCATCTCCGTCTCCTTGAATCCTACGTCCTGTCGTGCATCCTCTGGCGTGTTTTCAGATAATCGCTTGCCCGTGGCGGCATCCACGAGGTACATTTTGAGGTCATACAGATTTGGCGTCTCTGCCGTCCATTTCAAGGGGTTGCTGATATGCTGGTTCATATTCAGCGTCAATATGGTGCTGCCGTTAAATGTAGCTGGCTGGCTTTCCAGTCGGGCCACTTCTTTGCCGTTGGCACCAGTCAACACGGCCTGCACCTTGAGAGGTGTCGTTACAGGCTGCGCGTCATAGCTTCGGACGGTTACTTCGATGTTCAGGTCTGCATCGCGGTAATCGCGGTCAAGATCAGTGGTCACATACCAGTCGAACAGTCGGGTCTTGGGCGTGGCATAGAGCCATACATCGTCGAAGATGCCGGCCAACCGCCAGTAGTCCTGTCCTTCGAGGTAGAAGCCGTCGCTGTATTTCACGACCTTCATGGCCAGCGTGTTGCGCCCTTTCTTCAGAAAGCGTGTGATGTTGTACTCGGCAGGCTCCTGAGCACCCTCGTTGTAGCCCACCTCCTGTCCGTTGATCCATAGAAACGATGCCGACGCCACCTTCTCGAAGCGCAGGAACACCTCCTCGCCGCTCCATTCGGCGGGAACGTTGAATGTGGTGCGGTAGGCGCCCGTGGGGTTGTAGTCGTGCGGGGTCATCGGCGGGTCGGCGCTGAAAGGTGCGGCGACGTTGCGGAACAGCGCGTCGCCGTAGCCTCTCATCTCCCAGTTCGACGGCACATCAATGTTGGCCCACTTTGCGTCGGAGAATTTCTCGTCGAAGAATTTGGCGGGAATTTCCTGAGGCGTGTTGGCGTAGTAGAACTTCCACTGGCCGTTGAGCAGGATGTGATGCCCCGGAATGTAGTACGCGCGGCTTTCCTCCTGTCCGTATTCAAACACATCGAGGTTCTCGATGAAGTGATAGATGTTGTCAAACCCTATGGTCTGATCTGTCTGTGCGGATGCTGCCATCATGGCGGGTATCATCAGCAAGGTTGTGAATAGCTTTTTCATGAATTCAATTATTATTCTTTTGACATTATAAGTATGCAGAAACTATATCACCATGGCGCTTTTCGTCATTCTTAACGCTTTCCAGCTCAGGGAAATCAGTTATGAGGTGTTCATATTGCGCTGCTGCCTTGTACTCCCCTTTGGCAATCAGTTTATATAGCCGTTTCTTTCCCAATACCCGATAAAGAAGAGGTATAATAATGGCCATGGTTTTCTTTGGCTTTAAAGCTTGTTTTGTGTAGGCATGGAAAACACTGGCATGTCGTCCTTCTTCCCTTGCAAGTTGGAGGAAGGCCTCACGTTCCCTTTCTGCTTTGACAACTTTTGCCAGTCTCTGGTACATCAGCAAGGCATTCAGTTCTCCCTGCTGACTAAGTAATAGTTTCTTGCGATGCGAAGCGACCTTTGTGTCGTGTGCTTTGAATTGCTCTTGAGTCATAGTTATTTTATTTTGTTTTTAGTGTCCAACCATTATCGTTATGATATATCATCTGTCTGGTCATGCCGCCATCGATACAGATGTTCTCACCCGTGATGAAACCAGCCTTGTCAGAGCAGAGATAGAGCACCATATTGGCAATATCCAATGGATTGCCAACACGTCCTGCCGGCTGTTGAATGGCATCGGGGCCTTCATATATGGTGTAGGCTGTGTCAATCCAACCAGGTGAGATGCTGTTTACACGCACCTTACCAGCGAGACTGACAGCCAACGCGTGTGTCAGAGCCGTAATGCCACCTTTTGCTGCCGTATAGCTTTCCGTCTGTGGCTGACTCATACGATCACGTGAGGAAGATATATTGACAATTGCTGCACCTTCTGCGAAGTAAGGAGCAAAGAGTTTCGTGAGATAGAACGGAGCCGTCACGCCAACACTCAGGGCATATTGGAACTCTTCATAACTGCACTCGTCAATGCCCTTCATTAGTGGCAGAGCATTGTTGATGAGATAATCCACATGTCCATGCTGGGTAATTACTTCCTTAGCAAACTGCTCCAACACCTGTTTGTCAGTAAGGTCACCCACGAAGTGCTCACCCTGCTGTTTATCGATTACGCAAACAGTGGCTCCTACTTTCTCAAATTCTTCTGCAATACATCTTCCGATGCCTTGCGCACCACCTGTGACGATTACTATTTTATTTTTGAAATCCATATTTGTATCTGTTCGTTAAATTGGAATTTACTTCAGAAGATTCTCTTTCGCCTGAGGATTATTCTGCCAAATCGCGGTGACTTTCGGACAGCAGTCTTTCTCTGGACAGCTGCCACATGTCTCCATTTTCTTTGTCACAGCACATTTGCGAATCTCGCACAACGAGCTGCAGAATACGGTCTTAGCACCATTCATACGGCAACCCTCGCAGTTGATATGTTCTGGAAGGATTGATGCATGATTCAACTCAGACCATAGTTTGGCTGTTTTTTCTCGAAGAGACTGATCATTATTCTTTGTGGCAATATAGGCATCGCACCTCTCGCAGTCAAGCCCACAGATGCCAATCAATCTTTTCATTTCAGCTGCTCTGGATATCCGGAAAGTACAACGATCACCCCCTCTGAGAATCGTGTTAACAATCTGAAGATCAAATTTGCTATTCGGCTCTAGTTGTGACAGAATAAATAAAATGCTTTGGCGCGAACACTCGCATTGTTCTGGACAACTTCTCATTCCACATTTAACTTTAGGGCACGAACATTCCAAATAACTCAGTTCATATACCTCCCCAGGAACGATAACTTCACCTGTATAGGAGTTGTTATTATACGCTTCAGTATAAATTCTGTCAAAATCCCCGTTATAATTGTCATATATTCGTTTATGCATCGGGAGAACAGAATCTTTAACGCATTCTATTGCTTCTTCTCGGTAATTTATTTCTTTATTCATGATTCTTTCTTTACAATTCAGTGCTAATTACGATTTTTGTACGCAAATTTAGATTAAAAATTCCTGATTTATCTATCAATTAGCGTATATTCATTCTTGGCTTCCTCATCAGTCGCTTCAGGTTCCTTTATCCAGCCACCACGATAATCAGCAATGGGCGCTATCTGCAGTGGATGACGGTCAGTAATCTCGTAAGTCAGCCCCTGCTGATGAAGCTCGTCAAGGAATGTATCAAGATAGACATCGGTCGTAAACCGCTGCATGAAACTGATGCAGAAAATGCCAGCGGCAGCACTGACTTCCACCACAATCATATAGGCAGAGTCGGTCTCTGTGCACATCTCCCTTACGTACTGTTCGGCTGCACCCAGACGGGCCTTCCCCACATAACTGAACATACACGAACCGTACTGCTGACTCAGTTGGTTTGTCGGAGCAAAGGCCTGATAGCGGGCTTCAAGCGTGGGCAGCGCCTCCACTCTGTCCATTCTGCCCTGTGGATATGTCTGCTCCTTCACCATCTTACGGAATGCGGCTACCTGCGCTTCGAAATTTTCACCCTGTATGTCTTGCCCAAACGAAAGGAACAGTCCGCCGACTTGCGAATGATGTGCCGCATCGGTTCCAAGGGTGTGCCTCAGATCTACCGCTACGGTAACGGTTGGTGCCAGAGGCGCACTCTCTGGATGCAGACGGGCGATGGCTCTTGCAAGGAGCAGAGACAGGAAAGAGGTTGGCGTGGCACCGCAGGCGCGTACACGCTTCATCATCTGTTCCTCAGAGATACGTATCTGCACCACTTCCTTCTTATCAGCAAGGGGTACGACGGCATCAGTAGCCAGATTGATGACTGGGGGACGTTCAGGCAGCTGATGCGGATGAATGCTCGCAGGTCTTTGTAGTGTGGCGGGATCAGTCCATTCTGCCTCGTCGATGATGTCACCTGCCACCCAGACTCCTGCAGGGTCTAATTCATTATCGTAGCGTCGGCGGCAGTATTCATAGAACAATGTCCGAAGAATGCGATAAGCGGCAGTTCCATCGATGAGCGCATGAAAGAAATCCAGGGCCACACAGTCATTCCACCACGCGAAAGCCATCAGATGCTCGTTGGCTTCTTCACTGCACAAACATACCGGCTGACGGCTGTTGGTTACTTTCCAGGGCAGTGGATTGTCATGGTAAACATAATGTTCGCTGCCGTCAGCATCGCATTCGACACCGAGTTTTACGCAGAGGTAGGGGTATCTCGTCTGTGCTGCTGCCACTGCTTCTTCGAGCAGATGCCCGTCCACGTCATCCCTCATCTGCAGGATGATGCGCACTGTCATAGGGTACTCGTCATCAGCCCTGTTCAAGTAGAAACGCTCAATATATAATCTTTTCATCTGTCGGTTTGGATTTGCCAAGGTCTATTTGCTTTGTCTGAACAGCCAGTCGCGTACTGCGGCAATCTTGTAGCCGTAGTCGAACGATGCCATGTGCTCCATGCCCTTACTATGTACCTCGGGATTGACAAAGAGGATTTCCAGTTCGCCTTTCGCATGCTGCTGGTCAATCTGAAGAATCAGTCCGCCCACCACTTTCCCGTCACAGACGATGCGGTAGGTCTCTGCCCGTTCTTCGTTCATGCTGCGCTCGATGGTCTTCCTCGAAATGACCTCTTCGCCTTCTTCCATGCGATTATCGCGCATGCCTTCCTGCGCTCCATACTTGAATGCCCGTTGATTGTCGAGGATAAACTGTTCTTTATCATCGGGAGTGATTGATACTAAGCTGATGTTGTCTGTCATATTTCAAATTGTAGTTCCGCATGAGAACGGATGTATCTTGTCCCCCATCACGCCTTGCATAATAGCAAAAGCTGCGTCACCTGTGCAATGACTGGTGTAGAACTGAGTCTGTGGATAGGCTTCCGTCAGTTTGTGTGAAAGTTCTGTAAGCTTGGATTCGCTCTCATGATCGTCGAGCAGATGAAATCCTCCGACAACCATTTTTACCGGAAACGGGCATGCAGCAAGGATGTTTTCCAACCCGCTATGAGCACATCCTGTAAACAACAAACCATTTGTGTACAGAGCCAGCTCGTGACGGAAATCATCTTGAACGAACTGCCCCTGCATATCTTGAACGAAAAGATGCTGATTTCCTTCAGGTATGGGATGAATCTGAGGTATGTGCGCCATGACATAGATATCATCGCAAATGCGTCCACTATGCTCAATCGGCAGCATTCGCTCTTCGGGTATGTTCGGCCATTCGGTGGTAATGCTGTGCAGATAGCGGCGATTAGAATAAAACTTTCCGCTGATGGCATCAAGAGAGACTATCACCTTTGCCTTCTTGTTGATTTCCATGAAATGCTTTAGGCCTCCTGCATGGTCGCTATGTCCGTGAGAGACAAACACATAGTCAACCCTGCTGAGGTCTTTCCCTAATCGCTCCGCATTACGAATCAGCACATCGCTGGCACCCGTATCGAGCAAGATGCTATGCTTCTTCGTTTCGAGAAGGATTGAAAGGCCGTGCTCCGTTTCGAAAGCAGGGTCGATAGTCCTGTTGTCTGATAATACCGTCCATCTCATACACGCCTATCTTTCTTACGCTCCCATTACTTCAGGTTAGCTTCCAACCATCATCGCCATGATAAATCATCTGTCACAACGGCAACTTTATTCTTGAAATCCATGTTTCCATCTGTTTGCTAACCCATCTCCTACTTGCCGTTTTTGGGGAAGAATGTTCAAACAGCAATCCGTCCCTACTCTTCTGATTGATAATACGTTTCGTAACATTCATCGTAGAGAGTCTCAAGCGCATCCATGATTACTTCACCGTCTTTGATGAATGCTTTTACACGTTTCTTTCCACGCCAGCCCTGATCATAGAACTCATAGGTGAACCAACCATCACCAGCCCACTCCACACTGATGACATTGTTAAGGTTATCGCTATCGGGCTTACCATCCTGAGCACTCGTTCGGAAATCCCACACAGCATAAGCCACACCTTCATGATCGTATTCATAATCATTTTCAAGCATGGTCAGCAGAGACTCACTGCAATGGTTTCTCAAGAAGTCATAATCACTATACAAATCATCATTGTACATGTCGGTCAAAAATTTAATGATTACCCGTTGCTCATCCTCAGTCGGCTGTTCAGCCACAATCGCTTTAACCGTACACGTATCTACACAGGCAGAATCCTTAGATTCCGCGTTGTTTGAGTTCTTGTCTGTATTGCCGTTTCCAAACACACAACCTGTAATTACAGAAATTACCAAACACGCAACCATCAGTTGCAAATTTTTCCACATCTTTTTCATATTCAAATACTTAATATTGATACATTATTAATTATCGATACAAAGATACAACTTTTTTCTGATTCCACAAAATTTTTCACTTTGTTTTTGTAATTACCTAATAATGATATTTCATTTTAGAGTTTACATGTAATTTACCACTTGATAATACAAAACGGCTGTTTTTGCTAAAATCTGCTGTTTTGATGACAAATTCAAAATTCCACATGATCACATTGTTACATAACAATTTAACATTTTATGTAAAAATAATTAATGATTTATTCATAGATGGCAGTTTAATTGCCGTATCTTTGCACCTTGAAAATTAAACAAAATTTTTGCAGCCCCTAAGGGTAACAAAAATTCCCCTTAAGGGAAACAAAAATTAGACCTAGATGGCGAAAGCTGGCAATCAGAATCGGAACCAGAAAACAAGGTGCGAAAATCGGAAGTTACACTCCGCTTACACATTCCTCCACCGCAAGCGGTTCCCCACTCTAGCTTAGGGGAGGAAAACAGATCCCTACCCCCATTTAAGGTGAGATACTAAGAACAGAGAGCGAAAATCGAATAATAATCAAATCGTAAATCAATAGTCAATCGTCAATTGTCAAATCGTAAATCAATAGCCTCTATCCCTTACCGCGAACATCAATTTAAGATAAATTGACCATAAAAACACAAAAAATCCGTGTACGACAACAATTGTATGAGGATTTTTTTGTACCTTTGCACTCTATTATGGAGGTAGCTATCGTAAAATATAATGCAGGGAACATCTTCTCAGTGATGAATGCGCTGGAGCGTTGTGGTGTCTCTCCCGTCCTTACGGACGATTTCGAGGTGCTGCAGAGTGCCGACAAGGTGATTTTCCCTGGTCAGGGTCAGGCTCATACGACGATGACGTATCTGAAGGAGCATAAGCTGGACCGACTGATCAGAGATTTGCGCCAGCCTGTGCTGGGCATCTGCATCGGCATGCAACTGATGTGTCGCCACAGCGAGGAGGATGATACTGACTGTCTGGGCATCTTCGACGTGGATGTGCTGAAGTTCCGCCCTACTCGGAAGGAGGATAAAGTGCCTCAGATGGGTTGGAACACCATCACGGACACGAAGAGTGAGTTGTTCAAGGGTTTTGACAAGCCTGAGTTTGTGTATTACGTACATAGTTTCTATGTGCCTACCTGCAACGATACGATTGCGACGACTGACTATGTTCAGCCTTACAGCGCAGCTCTGCATAAGGACAACTTCTTTGCTGTGCAGTTCCATCCCGAGAAGAGTGGAAGTGTTGGAGAGAGGATTATCAGGAACTTCTTGGACAGATGACAGATGACAGTTTAAATACGAAGAGCGAAACAGACGAAAATGATTGAGATTATACCAGCGATAGACATGATTGAGGGGAAGTGCGTACGCCTGACGAAGGGCGACTACGCACAGAAGAAGGTGTATAACGACAGTCCGCTGGAAGTGGCGAAGATGTTTGAGTCGATGGGCATCAGACGATTGCATTTGGTAGATCTCGACGGAGCCAAATCGAAGCATGTGGTGAACGACAAAGTGTTGAGAGACATCTGCCGTGAGACCCGTCTGGTCGTAGATTTCGGTGGAGGCATCAAGAGCGAGGCTGACTTGGAGAAGGTGTTTGATGCCGGAGCAGCTATGGCTACCGCAGGAAGCATTGCAGCCACCGACCGAGAGACGGTCTATAGCTGGATTGAGCGCTACGGAGCCGACAGATTGGTGTTGGGTGCAGATGTGCGTGAGGGCAAAATCAGCATCAACGGATGGCAGGAAGATTCGGACATAGACCTCATGACGTTCCTCGAAGACTACCTCAGTCGCGGCATCCGCAATGTGCTGTGTACCGACATCAGCAAGGACGGAATGTTGCAAGGACCGAACATCGACCTGTATCGCAGCATCATGAAGCGATTCCCTCAATGTCACCTGATTGCAAGCGGAGGTGTGAGCAGCAACGACGACATCAAGGCGCTTGATGGGGCTGGCATTCCTGCTGTGGTATTCGGCAAGGCTTTCTATGAAGGTAGAATAAATATTGAAGAATTGAAAAATTGAAGAGACCGTGTTAGCAAAGAGAATCATACCTTGTTTGGACATCAAAGACGGACAGACCGTGAAGGGCGTCAACTTCGTAGGGCTGCGTAGTGCAGGCGACCCTATTGAGTTGGGCAAAGCCTATAGCGAGCAGGGTGCAGACGAGTTGGTGTATCTCGACATCACAGCCAGCCACGAAGGACGGAAGACGTTCACCGAACTGGTAGGACGCATTGCAAAGGAAATCAACATACCCTTTACCGTAGGTGGCGGTATCAACGAACTGAGCGATGTGGACCGCCTACTGAATGCAGGAGCCGACAAGGTGAGCATCAACTCAGCCGCCATTCGCCATCCGGAACTGATAGACGAGATAGCACAACACTTCGGAAGTCAGGTGTGTGTGGTTGCCATAGATGCCAAGCAGACAGCCAACGGATGGAGATGTTTCCTCAACGGAGGTCGATTGGAGACGGAACGCGACTTGTTTCAGTGGGCCAAAGAGGCAAACGAACGAGGTGCAGGCGAGATACTCTTTACCAGCATGGATCACGACGGAGTGAAGCAAGGATTTGCCAACGAGGCACTCGACACCCTCTCCTCTACCCTATCCATCCCTGTCATCGCATCGGGAGGCGCAGGCACGAAAGAACACTTCAGAGACGCATTCAAGATAGGACATGCTGACGCAGCCTTGGCAGCAAGTGTGTTCCACTTCGGAGAAATCGGCATAAAGGAACTGAAAAACTATTTGAGAACAGAAGGAATAAGTATAAGATTATGACAATAGATTTTGAAAAGATGAGCGGCATCGTACCCGCCATCATCCAAGACGACAAGACACTGAAAGTACTGATGCTGGGCTTCATGAACGAAGAAGCCTACCAGAAAACTGTTGAGACAGGTAAGGTGACTTTCTGGAGCCGCACGAAGAACCGTCTGTGGACAAAAGGCGAAACGAGCGGAAACTTCCTGAACGTGGTATCCATCAAGAACGACTGCGACAATGACACCTTATTGATAAAGGTAAACCCAGTAGGTCCGGTTTGTCACACAGGAGCCGACACCTGTTGGGACGAGAAGAACGAAAACCCCATCATGTTCCTAACAGAACTACAGCGTTTCATCGAAAAACGCCACGAGGAGATGCCAGAAGGCTCATACACCACAAGCCTGTTCAAAGACGGATTGAGCCGCATGACTCAGAAAGTGGGCGAAGAAGCCGTGGAACTGGTCATCGAATCGATGAAGGGTGACAACGAGCGCATGATATACGAAGCCTCGGACATGTTCTACCACCTCATCGTACTCCTCACCTCAAAAGGACTGAGCATTGAGGATATCGCCAAAGAACTCATCGAACGCCACGATCCAAACTGGCATAAACATTAAGATAACAGAGTTGAGATGTTAATAGAATACAAGCATGTGGACATCTATCAGGAAGTACAGGAAGTACTGGCTGATGTGACCTTCAGTATCGACGAAGGCGAATTTGTGTATATCATCGGTAAAGTAGGCTCAGGCAAAAGCTCACTTATCAAAACCCTCTACGGTGAACTGCCAATCCATAGCGGCGAAGCTACCGTGATGGATTATGACATGAGTAGCCTGAAACGCAAACATCTGCCCGAGCTCCGCAGGAAACTCGGAGTGATATTCCAAGACTTCCAGTTGCTGACCGATCGTAGCGTCGATGCAAACCTGAGATTCGTTCTGAAAGCAACAGGATGGAAGAACAAGGAAGAGATAGATAACCGCATAGCTGAAGTGCTGGAGCTGGTAGGCATGAGCACGAAGGGCTACAAACTGCCCAGCGAACTCTCAGGAGGCGAACAGCAGCGTATTGCAATCGCACGTTCTATCCTCAACTATCCGAAACTCATCCTGGCAGACGAGCCGACGGGCAACCTCGACGCAGACACCAGCAAGCAAATCACAGAACTGCTGCTGAGAATCGTGAAAGAGCAAGGCGCCACAGTAGTGATGATTACCCATAACCTACATCTGCTCGACATGTATCCAGGCCGCGTGTTTGAATGCAAGAACAAAGCACTCGTCGAAGTGAGTAACGAAAAACTGCAAGAGGCAGAAAACGAAGTGAATGAACAAGAAACAGTATAAAAGATGAAAGTATTAAAATTTGGAGGTACTTCCGTAGGAACACCTCAGAGAATGAAAGATGTAGTAAAGCTGATTAACAACGGCGAACAGATAATCGTTGTATTGTCAGCAATGTCGGGTACAACCAACATGCTGTATGAGATTTCCGACTACCTTCACAAGAAAAACCCTGTAGGAGCAAATGAGAACATCAACAGACTCGAAGACAAATACCTACAGCACGTAGAAGAACTCTATGCGACTCCTGAATACAAGAAGCAGGCAACCGATTTCCTGAAAGAGGAATTTGATTACATCCGTTCGTTCACCAAGGGCATCTTCACCATGTTTGAGGAGAAAATCATCGTAGGACAAGGTGAAATACTCAGTACCAACATGGTCACATTCTACCTGTTGGAGCAAGGTGTCGATGTAGCATTACTTCCTGCACTCGACTTCATGCGTACCGACAAGAATGGCGAGCCAGACTTGGAGTATATCCGCGAAAAGCTAAAGCTCGTTCTCGCAGAATGTCCCGACAAGGCCATCTACATCACCCAAGGTTTCATTTGCAGAAACGCATACGGAGAGGTGGACAACCTGCAGCGTGGTGGTTCGGACTATACCGCATCGCTGATAGGAGCAGCTATCGGAGCAAGCGAAATTCAGATATGGACAGATATTGACGGCATGCACAACAACGACCCACGCTTCGTCGACAAGACCTCACCTATCGACAGCCTTAGCTTTGAGGAAGCATCGGAGTTGGCTTACTTCGGAGCCAAGATACTCCACCCAACATGTGTGCAACCTGCCAAGTTTGCAGGCATACCTGTCAAACTGCTGAACACGATGGACCCAACAGCTCCAGGAACAACCATCAGCAACAAAACCCATCGAGGAGCAATCAAGGCAGTTGCTGCCAAAGACAACATCACGGCAATCAATATCACATCAAGCCGCATGTTGCTGGCTTACGGTTTCCTGCGCAAAGTGTTCGAGATATTCGAAACCTATAAGACCAGTATCGACATGGTAACCACCAGTGAGGTGGGTGTATCTGTGTCGATAGACAACACCAGCAACCTCAGCAACATTCTGAACGAACTGAAGAAACTGGGAACGGTAACCGTAGATGTCGACATGTGTATCATCTGCGTTGTAGGCGATCTCGACTGGCATAACATCGGCTTTGAGTCGTTGGCAACAGAGACCATGAAGGAAGTACCCGTACGTATGATTAGCTACGGAGGAAGCAATCATAACATATCATTCCTGGTATCAGCATCCGACAAGAAGAAAGCATTGCAGTCATTGAGCAACCACTTGTTCAACAATCAGTAAATCTACACATCACACAAATCGTAACCAGATGACACAAACAACACAAATAACACAACTGACCAAGAAGCCTACACCTTATTATTATTATAATAAAGAGATACTGCAACAAACATTAGATGCTGTGAAGGCTGAGGTGAGCAAGCACGACAACTATTTCGTACACTATGCAATCAAAGCAAATGCCAACCCAATCGTGTTAGAACCCATACGTGAGGCAGGCTTTGGAATTGACTGCGTGAGCGGTGGAGAAATAGAAGTGTCGTTGAAAGCAGGTTTCCCAGCCGAAAAGATAGTATTTGCAGGAGTGGGAAAAGCTGACTGGGAAATAGAAATGGGTATCGATAACAATATCTTCTGCTTCAACGTAGAAAGCATCCCAGAACTTGAAGTCATCAATACGATTGCAGAGCAAAAGGGCAAAGTGGCGAATATATGCCTGCGAATCAATCCAAACGTAGGAGCACACACACATGCAAACATCACTACAGGATTGTCAGAGAATAAGTTCGGCATTGATATGGCACACATGTTCGATGTTATCAAGATGGCGAAAAACATGAAAAACGTAGCATTCAAAGGACTACACTTCCACATCGGCAGCCAGATACTCGAAATGGATGACTTTATCGCCCTCTGTCACAGAATCAATGAGTTGCAAGATCAGCTCGACGAACAAGGAATCAGCGTCGGAATCATCAATGTGGGAGGAGGATTAGGCGTAGATTATGACGACCCTATGGGAAATCCCATCCCTCAGTTCAAGGAGTTCTTCGAGGTGTACAACACCCATCTGAAGCTGAGAGAAGGTCAGGAACTGCACTTTGAATTAGGAAGAGCAATAGTGGCACAATGTGGCAGCCTGATGACAAAGGTGCTCTATATGAAAGACAACACGAACAAGAAGTTCGCAATCGTCGATGCAGGGTTCACAGAACTGATCAGGCCCGCCCTCTATGGCGCACACCACAAAATCGTGAATCTCACAAGCGACGGACCACTCGAAACTTATGATGTGGTTGGTCCGATATGCGAATCGAGCGACACTTTCGATACAGACATACAGCTGAATCAAGTGAAGCGAGGAGACCTGATAGCCATACTATCAGCTGGAGCATACGGCGAATCGATGGCATCATGCTATAATTGCCGAAGATTGCCCAAAAGTTACTCGTCAGAAGACATATTGGCAGAATAACGTCAAAAAGAGTTGATTGGCATCAATTTTGCGGGTAGTCTTTTGAAGTCAAATCAAATAGTAATATGAAAGAAAAAGAAGAAATAAAGAACAAGGCAGAAGAAGCAGTCGAAGAGGAAACTCAATCGGTAGATAACACAACAGAAATTCCTGTTGAGGACGGGAAAAGCGAGTTGGAGAAAGCCAACGAGAAGATTGCAGAACTTGAAGATAAATACCTGCGACAAGTGGCAGAGTTTGATAACTACCGCCGTCGTGTCATGAAGGAGAAAGCCGAACTGATTCTCAACGGAGGAGAGAAAGTACTGACAGAGATACTCCCAATCGTTGACGATTTAGAACGTGCCGAACAACAAATGGAGCAGATGACAGATGTAGATGCTGTCAAACAAGGAGTTGAACTCATCATTGATAAGTTCATCAAATTCCTACGCTCACAAGGTGTGCAGGAGATTGACACAAAAGACAAGGACTTTGATGTTAACTATCATGAAGCCATCACGATGGTTCCAAGTCAAAGCGATGATCAGAAAGGTAAAGTAATCGACTGTGTCACCAAAGGCTATACACTTAACGACAAAGTCATCAGATACGCAAAAGTGGTAGTTGCCAACTAAAAAGACAATATGGCAAAAAGAGATTATTATGAAGTGCTTGGCGTAAACAAAAACGCTAATGCAGACGAGATAAAACGGGCCTACAAGCAAATGGCCATCAAATATCACCCAGATCGTAATCCTGGTGACAAAGAGGCAGAGGCTAAATTCAAAGAAGCAGCAGAGGCATACGATGTGCTTCGCGATCCAGATAAACGTGCCCGCTACGACCAGTTTGGTTTCGAAGGTCTAAGCGGAATTGGAGGATTCAATGCCCAGAACATGAACACAGATGACATCTTCTCTATGTTTGGAGATTTGTTTGAAGGTATGGGCTTTGGTGGAGGCTTCAGTGGTTTTGGAGGTTTTGGAGGCGGACAACGTAATAGCAAACCCGTCTATAAAGGTCAAGACCAACGACTCAGAGTGGACTTGAACCTCAACGAAATCGTGAATGGAACCACAAAGAAATTCAAGTTGAGGAAACATGTGACCTGTTCACACTGCCATGGAAGCGGTTCGGAAGACGGTAATACATCGACCTGTCCAACCTGTAAGGGTACGGGATATGTGATTAAAACCCAACAAAGTTTCCTCGGCATGATGCGTACCCAATCAGTATGTCCGGAATGTCGTGGAGAAGGAACAATCATCAAAAACAAATGTTCACAATGTGGTGGAGAAGGAATTGTGATGGGCGAAGAAATCGTCGAGGTGAACTTCCCTGCAGGACTTGCGAATGATATGGTGCTGAATGTTCCAGGAAAAGGAGGTGCAGGACGTCGAAATGGTCAGAATGGCGATTTGCAAATTATCATACACGAACTGGAGGACGACACGTTGATTCGTGACGGAAACGACTTGGTTTATAACCTGATTCTCCCAATCCCTACAGCAATACTTGGAGGTACGGTTGAGGTACCTACCGTAGAGGGAAAAGCAAAAATCACCATCACTCCAGGCACTCAGCCAGGAACGGTACTGCGATTACGAGGCAAAGGTATTCCGCAGGTACAAGGCTATAATAAAGGTCAGAAAGGAGATGAAGTGATAAACGTCAGCGTGTACATGCCTGAAACCTTAAATAAGGAGGAGAAAGAAATGGTGCAGAAGTTGGCAAATAGTGAGAATTTCACACCAACCGACAGTATCAAAGAGAAAATAATGCGAAAATTCAAAGCAATATTTGATTAATATGTCCAAATACGATCAATATACGGATTATCTGTTTTCTCAAGTACCTATGTTTCAGAATGTAGGAAGCAATGCTTACAAAGAAGGCCTTGAGAACACACATATTCTTGATGAGCACTTTGGACATCCTCACACACAATTCCGTACGATTCATGTTGCAGGAACTAATGGAAAAGGTTCTTGCTCACACACGATTGCATCCGTACTTCAAGAGGCTGGCTATAAAGTAGGTCTATTTACGTCTCCCCATCTTACAGATTTCAGGGAGCGTATCCGAGTGAACGGAACGATGATACCAGAACAGTATGTAATGGATTTCATCGATAATGAGCGTGATTTCTTTGAACCGCTACATCCAACCTTTTTCGAACTCACGACTGCACTTGCGTTCAAATATTTTGCTGAACAGAAAGTTGATGTAGCAGTAATAGAAGTAGGACTTGGAGGACGATTGGATTGTACAAACATCATTACTCCAGATATCAGCATCATTACAAACATCAGTTTTGATCACGTTCAGTATCTGGGTGATACACTTGCCAAGATAGCTGGAGAGAAAGCAGGAATCATCAAGCATGGCGTTCCTGTCGTCATTGGAGAAAAACATCCTGAGACAACACCTGTATTTACGGAAAAAGCAAAAAGAGAGCAAGCACCACTATACTTCGCAGAAGATTATAAGCCAAATAAAGACTATCAATACGAACTCAAAGGTTTGTACCAGAGTAAAAACCTGCAAACATCACTTTGTGCGATAGATCAACTCATACGAAATGGTTATCATATCACGGAGGAGAATATACAAAACGGTCTATTACACGTAACACATCATACAGGATTAAGAGGTAGATGGCAAATTGTTCGTCACTCCCCTACTGTGATTTGCGATACAGGACACAATGTAGGAGGGATCAAGTATATAGCCCAACAACTCAAAGAGCAGAAATGCCAAGAACTACGTATCGTATTTGGTATGGTGAGCGACAAAGATGTGAATAGCGTACTCGAATTAATGCCTCAAAATGCAAAATATTACTTTTGCCAAGCAAGTGTAAAACGAGCAATGCCACATCATCAACTAAAAAGATTAGCAAAACAGCATAATCTTCAAGGAAATTCATACAAAACAGTTGAAAATGCTTATAAAAAAGCGTTAAGTCAGTCAAATCCCAATGATTGCATTTTTGTTGGCGGAAGTACTTTCATAGTTGCAGATTTCCTCTGTTATGAAGAAAAAAACAAGGTTTTATGAATAATCATTGCAAAATAATTTGCATAATTGAAAAAAAAGAGTTTTATTTGCAATAAATTCATTTACTAACAATAAATCCTTTCTCAAATGAGCGAAAACATAACAAAAAACCTCTCAGGTCTTAAAAGAGAAGATTTCCAAGCAGAAATCCAAGGAAAGAAAACAGATTTGTTTATCTTACGCAACAATAAAGGGTACGAAGTTGCCATAACAAACTATGGTGGTGCTATGGTAGCTATCATGGTACCTGACCGAAATGGTAAAGTGGCAAATGTAATTATGGGACATGATAACATCAACGATGTTGTCAATAAACCAGAACCATTCCTCAGTACCTTAATTGGACGTTATGGAAACCGTATCTGTAATGGTCGATTCACACTTGATGGTGTGGAATACACATTAGCACTTAATAACGGGCCAAATTCTCTTCATGGAGGTCCAACAGGTTTCCACGCAAGAGTTTGGGATGCAAAACAAATCGACACCCAAACATTAGAGCTTCATTATGTAGCTGCTGATATGGAAGAAGGATTCCCTGGCAAATTGGATGTGACCGTTGTTTACCAATTCAATGACGACAATGCTTTGGTAATCAGCTATAAAGCAACCACAGATAAGAAAACGGTTGTCAACCTCACGAATCATGGCTATTTTGCATTAGCAGGCATTGCTGATCCCACACCAGTTATCGATGACCTGATTTGCGAAATCAATGCAGACCATTTCATCCCAATCGATGAAACTGCGATTCCACTTGGACCAATTGCATCTGTGGAAGGCACTCCATTTGACTTCCGTAAGCCAAAACCGGTAGGACAAGATATTGACGCAGATGATATACAAATCAAAAACGGAGCAGGATATGACCACTGCTATGTACTTAATAAAAAAGAAGTAGGAGAACTCAGTTTTGCTGCCAAAATTACAGAGCCGAACACAGGCCGTACGATGGAGGTATATACAACAGAGCCTGGAGTTCAATGCTATTCTGACAACTGGGGAACAGGACAAAAAGGCACCCATGGAGCTACATACCCTCGCCGTAGTGCTATTTGTTTCGAAGCACAACACTTCCCAGACAGTCCAAACCGCCCCTACTACCCTTCTGTAGTACTATGTCCTGGAGAAACATATACACAAAAAACAATTTATAAATTCGGAACTGATAATTAACTTTTAAACAATAAAGATATGAGACTAACTATTGATGACGTAAGAAGCCGTTTCATCAAGCATTTCGATGGAACTACAGGCACAATTTATGCTGCACCTGGTCGTATTAATCTAATCGGAGAACATACCGATTATAACGGAGGATTCGTATTCCCAGGTGCTGTAGAACAAGGCATGATTGCCGAAATTAAGCCAAATGGTACACGCAACATTCGCGCATATTCTATTGACTTGAAAGATTATTATGAATTCTCCATTGATGACGATAAAGGACCCCGTGCAACACATTTCCGTTATATATTTGGAGTAGCACGTGAAATGATGAAACGAGGTGTAAAAGTAGAAGGTTTCGATACTGCTTTCGCAGGTGATGTGCCACTAGGATCAGGAATGTCATCAAGTGCTGCACTCGAAAGCACATACGCATTTGCCCTAAACGATTTATTTGGAGGTAACCTTGACAAAATGGAACTCGCCAAAGTAGGCCAGGCAACAGAACACAATTACATCGGTGTTAACTGTGGAATCATGGATCAGTTTGCCTCTATTTTTGGGAAAAAAGGTAGTCTGATGCGTTTAGATTGCCGTTCTGGCGAATACGAGTATTTCCCTTGGAATCCTCAGGGCTATAAGTTAGTTCTCATCAATTCCTGCGTAAAACATGAACTCGTAGGAAGTCCATATAACGACAGAAGAAACAGTTGTGAAAATGTTGTTAAAGCAGTAAAGGCATTCAAACCTGAAGTTGAAACATTGCGCGATTGTACTTGGGACGACCTTGAATCAGTTAAAGATAAAGTGAGCGAAGTTGACTATCGTCGTGCTAAGTATGTACTTGGTGAAGTAGACAGAGTATTGGCTGTATGCGATGCACTCAAGGCTGGCGATTATGAAACTGTTGGTGAAAAGATGTACGAAACACACGAAGGTCTGAGCAAAGACTATGAAGTAAGTTGTGAAGAACTTGACTTCCTCGTGGAAGTAGCACGTGACTGTGGCGTTACAGGCTCTCGAATTATGGGTGGAGGTTTCGGTGGTTGTACCATCAACCTTGTTCGTAATGAGCTATATACTACATTTGTTGAGGAATGTAAAACACAATACAAAAAGAAATTCGGTAAAGCTTGCAAAATCATCGAAGTATTTATTGGCGATGGAGCACGTAAGCTTTCTGAATAATTTATTTGTTTTTAGGGGACGTATCACCGATACGTCCCTTTTTTCTTTTATTACATTATAAACGTAGTTTATAGCCTTAGAATTTATGATATTCACATATTTTGTACAATTAAGTCCTTATTTTTCGTTTTTTTAGCAAAAAAGTTTTTAGATGTCATAAATATTTATTAAGTTTGCAGTCTAAAAGACTAAAATAAAAACTAATTATTCATTCACTAACAATAAAAATTACTAAAAATTATGAGAAATCTAAAATCAATCCTTCTCAGTTCAGTTGCAACTATGGCACTTCTTTGTGCATGTGACCAACCAGCAAAGCAAGAATCATTGCTTACGAAGTCAGGTCTTAATCCTGCTGATTTTGACACCTGTATTGCAGTGGCTTATGAAGATGGAAAGTTCGTAGCTGACAAAGAAAACGCACAAAAAGTAAAACTCTACACCCTTACCAATGCTAACGGAATGGAAGTATGTATTACAAACTTTGGTGCGCGTATTGTAAGTATTATGGTACCCGACAAAGACGGCAAGTTTGTTGATGTCGTTTGTGGATTCGACAAGATTGAGAATTACTTCCCATGGAACTACGAAACAGATTATGGTTGTTCTGTTGGCCGCTATGCAAACAGAATCAACAATGGTACATATGTATCGCTTGATGGTACAGAAGTTGTACTCGACAAGAACAACAACGGCGTAGCAAGCCTTCATGGCGGTTACACAGGATGGCAATATCAAGTATATGAAGAGATAGAAGAAACATCTAATTCTCTGTGCCTGCGTCGTAATTCTCCAGATGGTGACAACAAATTCCCTGGTTATGTTGAAGCTGATGTTAAGTTCGAACTTACGGACAACAACGAAATTGTTATTAACTACAACGCCATCTCTGATGCACCAGCAGTTATTAACATGACAAACCACTCATACTTTAACCTTTCTGGTGACCTCAACAATACAATCGACGAGTCTATTCTCTACGTAAATGCAGACAACTATACTCCTGCAGACGACAATTTGATTCCTACAGGTGAAATCAAATCTGTTGAAGGAACCGTATTTGACTTCCGCAAACCAAAAGCAATTGGAACAGACTTTGCTAGCGGAGATGCAGAACTCGAGTCTGTAGGTGGTGGATACGACCACAACTGGTGTCTTAACACAAAAGGCGACAAGAATAAAATTGCTGTAACCTTGAAGGATCCACGTTCAGGAATCCAACTCGACGTTTATACCAACGAGCCTGGTATCCAGTGCTACACAGCTAACTTCCAGGACGGAACTCGCCCAGGCAAGGGAGGTATTAAGTACCAGAAACATTGTGCTATTTGCCTTGAGTCTCAGAAATATCCTGATTCTCCAAACAAATATAATATGCCAGGATGGGAGAATTGTGACCCATATGTAACTCCAGAGAAACCATATCATTCATATTGCAAATTTGCTTTTTCTGTAGTTAAATAAAACACGATCATTATCAATTAACTTAATAATAATTAATTCAAATCATTTAAAATGAACGTTTTAGAAGCTTTAAAAAACAATGGTTTTGAAACCGTCGACTACATCGTGGTTTTCGTATACATTGTTGTTCTCGTGGGATTAGGAATCTTCCTCTCTCGTGGAAAGAAAGGGCAGGAAAAATCATCTAATGACTACTTCCTTGCAGGTAATACATTAACATGGTGGGCTGTTGGTGCATCATTGATTGCTGCCAACATCTCTGCGGAGCAGTTTATTGGAATGTCGGGTTCTGCTTACGTTTCTGGTATAGCTATGGCAGCATACGAGTTGGAAGCAGCCCTCGCCCTTATTATTGTAGGTAAGTTCTTGCTTCCACTTATGATTAAGAAGCAGATCTTCACTATTCCTCAGTTCTTAAGTGAACGTTACAACTGGGGTGTAGGTCTTGCCTTTTCAATCTTCTGGTTATTCCTTTATGTGTTCATTAACCTTACATCCGTTGCATGGCTTGGAGCTTTAGCAATCAAACAGATTCTTGGTTTGCCAACTCAAATGACGGTATTCTGTGGTATGGAGATGGATATGACATTGATGGTAATCATCCTCTTCCTCTTCCTCATCGCAGGTATCTACTCTATTTATGGTGGTTTGGCTTCTGTAGCTTGGACAGACGTAATGCAAGTTACATTCCTCGTTGGTGGTGGTCTCATCACAGCATACTTTGCACTCGACTTCATCGCAGGAGAGTTGAATATTGAAGGTGGCGCATTAGGTGCATTAGGAAAGATTTATTCAGAATTAGGCGATATTCCTGGTGACAAACACTTCAACCTCGTCGTAAACCGTAATCCAGAGATTGCAGAGATAACCAAGGACCCATATTTTGACATTCCTGGTATTGTGGTTATCGTAGGTGCCCTTTGGCTTACAAACCTTGGTTACTGGGGCTTCAACCAGTATATTATTCAGAAAGGTCTTGCAGCAAAGAACCTTGACGAAGCTAAGAAGGGTATGGTATTTGCCGGATTCTTGAAGATTTTGATTCCATTCATCGTATGTATCCCTGGTGTTTGTGCATACTATATTGTACACAATCATCCTGAACTATATGAACAGATTTTGAGGGGAGGCGAAGGTATCACACGTGCAGACGATGCTTATCCATTCCTTATCCACCACTTCACTCCTACAGTTGTTAAAGGTCTTGCATTTGCAGCTCTTGCAGCAGCAGTCATTTCTTCTCTAGCATCAATGTTCAACTCAACATCTACTATCTTCACATTGGATGTATACAAGAAGTTCATCAACAAGAATGCATCAGAGAAAAAACTTGTAACCGTAGGTCGTTTAACTTCTGTTTCTGCGCTTATTATTGCCCTCATCGCTGTTTACCCAATTATGGGTGGTGCTGATCAGGCATTCCAGATTATTCAGGAATACTCAGGATTCGTTTATCCAGGTATCGTGACGATCTTTGGACTTGGATTGTTGTGGAAGCGTTCTTCTGGAACTGCAGCTGTAGTTACTGCTATCGGAACTTTCGCATTCTCAATCATCTTCAAGTTTGCTTTGCCAGAGACTCCGTTCCTCATCCGTATGGGTTATGTATTCCTCTGTCTGGTTGTTCTCTTTATCTCAATCTCAATGTTTAGCAAGAAGACCAAACCGGCAGAAGTATTGGATGCATCAACAATCCATACTCAGTTAACATGGTCAACTGTCATGCTGATACTCAGTATTGTTACCTTGGTTGCAGGTATCTACATGATGACACAGGAGAGTCTGCGTAACTATGGAGCAGAGTCTATCTTCTTCCTTACAGTGATGTTCTTCACACTATTCTGGTATCTCCGTTCGAATGCCAAAGATAAGGTTGAAGACGTTAAGTCAATCGGTGTTGATATTGCCATCTTCAAGACAAATACGACATTCAACATTGGTGCAATTGGTATCATTGTTATCCTGGCAATCCTCTATATCTGCCTGTGGTAATATCTCTATAAAAAGCTACACCTATTTCGGTAGGTGTAGCTTTCCTTCTTAAAGAATAATCACACATTATCAAAAGAAATTAAAAACATAAATCGATTGGTTTTCTTTGTATATTTTCTACTTCCGTAGATTAGCCGATAATCCTTGGAAGTGTAAAATAAGAACAATCAACAACTAAATAGAATTGAATTATGTTAGAAGCACTTAAAGAAAAAGTATTCAAAGCTAATCTTGACTTGGTGAAACAAGGTCTAGTCATTTTCACTTGGGGAAACGTATCTGGCATAGATAGAGAAAAAGGCTTAGTAGTTATTAAACCGTCAGGTGTTAGCTATGACGAGATGAAAGCAAGCGACATGGTGGTTGTAGACCTCAACACAGGGAAAGTTGTAGAAGGTGACTTGAATCCATCATCTGACACACCAACACACCTTGTTTTATATAAAGCATTCCCAAATATTCAAGGAGTAGTACATACTCATTCTACATACGCCACAGCATTTGCTCAAGCAGGTAAAGACATTCCAAACATTGGAACAACTCACGCTGACTATTTCTATAAAGACATTCCATGTACACGAGACATGACAGAAGCAGAAGTGAAGGGTCAATACGAACTTGAAACTGGTAACGTAATTGTCGATGAGATTCTTAACATACGTAAAATCAACCCAGACCATACACCTGCAGTATTGGTAAAAAATCATGGTCCTTTCTCATGGGGTACATCACCAGACAATGCTGTATATAACGCAAAAGTAATGGAGCAATGTGCCAAGATGGCATTCGTTGCGTTCTCTGTAAACCCGCAGCTAACGATGAATCCATTACTCATTGAGAAACATTATATGCGCAAGCATGGTCCTAATGCCTATTATGGTCAGAAAGGTCAGAAACATTGATTCAATAACAATTACCAAATTAATATAACACTAACAATCAAAAAACAAAATCTAATGAAAGTATTTGAAAATTTAGAGCTTTGGTGGGTAACTGGAGCACAGCTTCTTTATGGAGGCGAGACAGTAAAAATCGTTGACGGCCATTCAAAAGAAATGGTTGAAGGTCTTAACAATAGTGGTATCATCCCTATAAAGGTAGTGTATAAAGGAACTGCAAACTCTTCTAAGGAAGTAGAAGCAGTAATGAAAGCTGCAAATAACGACCAGAAGTGTGTTGGTATCATCACTTGGATGCATACATTCTCTCCTGCAAAGATGTGGATTAAGGGTTTGCAAGCACTGCAAAAGCCACTCCTCCACTTCCACACTCAGTATAATGCAGAAATTCCATGGGATGCAATCGATATGGACTTTATGAACCTGAACCAAAGTGCTCATGGAGATATTGAGTTTGGACATATTTGTACTCGTATGCGCGTACCTCGCAAGGTAGTATGTGGTTATTGGAAAAACGAGGATTGCCAGAAGAAGATTGCCGTTTGGGCTCGTGTTGCAGCAGGTGTAGCTGATGCTAAAAATGTACGCTGCTTGATGTTTGGTATGAACATGAACAATGTTGCTGTAACTGATGGTGACCGTGTAGAATTTGAACAGCGTCTGGGCTACCACGTTGACTACTATCCAGTATCATCATTGATGGAGTATTACAAGAAGGTTACTGATGCAGAAGCTGACGCTTTGGTTGAAGAGTATAAGAAACTTTATACTATCAAGATAGACGAAAGCGGAGAAGCTGTCTACTGGGAAAAAGTGAAAAATGCAGCAAAGGCAGAAATCGCTCTTCGTCGAGTATTGAAGGACGAAGGAGCTACTGCTTTCACCACAAACTTTGATGACCTTGGTGATGCTGATATCGATGATCCAAACTTTGTTGGTTTCGACCAGATTCCAGGTCTTGCTTCACAGCGCCTCATGGCAGAAGGTTACGGATTTGGAGCTGAGGGCGACTGGAAAACAGCATGTCTATATCGTTCTCTTTGGGTTATTCAGCAAGGTATGCCTATTGGTTGCTCATTCCTTGAGGACTACACCCTTAATTTCGCTGGCGATCGTAGTTCTTGTCTCCAGAGCCACATGCTCGAGATTTGTCCTATGATTGCTGTCGACAAACCAAAACTTGAGGTTCACTTCCTCGGTATTGGTATTCGCAAACAACAGACTGCCCGTCTCGTATTCACGTCAAAGACTGGTCGTGGTATCAAAGCTACAGTTGTTGATCTTGGTAACCGCTTCCGTCTCATTTCTCAAGAAGTTGAGTGTATCGAGCCAAAGCCTATGCCACACCTTCCTGTTGCATCTGCACTCTGGGTTCCACAACCAACATTCGAAATTGGAGCCGGAGCATGGATTCTTGCAGGAGGAACTCACCATAGTGCTTTCTCTTACGATATCACAGAAGAATATTGGGAGGACTTCGCTGAAATGGTTGGTATTGAGTACATCAAGATTAACAAGGACACGAAGACATATGAGTTCAAGCAGCAACTGCAGAACAACGAGATGTACTACATGTTGAACAAAGCTCTCAAGTAATTATGACAGCAAAACAAACTATAGAAACAGGTAAAGCCATCCTCGGAATCGAGTTTGGCTCTACCCGTATAAAGGCAGTCCTCATCGATCAGGACAATAAGCCTATTGCACAAGGTAGCCATACATGGGAGAACCAGTTGGTTGATGGACTTTGGACATACAGCACCGATGCCATTTGGTATGGTCTTCAGGATTGCTATGCAGATCTTCGAAAGAATGTCCTAGCACAATACGAGATTGAGATAGAAACACTTGCAGCAATTGGTATTAGCGCCATGATGCATGGTTATATGCCATTCAAGGGTAACAACATTCTTGTTCCTTTCCGCACTTGGCGTAACACAAATACTGGTAAGGCAGCAGCCGAACTCTCTAAACTCTTCAACTACAACATTCCTCTACGTTGGAGCATCTCACACCTTTACGAGGCTATCCTCGACAATGAAGAGCATGTAGCCGATATCGACTTCCTCACCACATTGGCAGGATACGTTCATTGGCAATTAACTGGTGAGAAGGTCTTAGGTGTAGGCGATGCATCAGGTATGATTCCAGTAGATCCAAAAACCAAGACTTATGATGCAATAATGGTTGATAAATTCAACAAACTCATTGCTTCTAAAGGATTCAATTGGACTTTACTCGACATTCTGCCTAAGTCACTCAATGCAGGCGAAAACGCAGGTTTCCTTACCCCAGAAGGTGCTAATCGCCTCGACGTATCTGGTCATCTTAAACCAGGCATCCCACTCTGTCCTCCAGAAGGAGATGCTGGTACAGGTATGGTTGCAACTAACTCTGTTAAACAGCGTACAGGTAATGTCAGCGCAGGTACTTCATCATTCTCTATGATTGTACTTGAGAAGGAACTGAGCAAGCCTTACGAGATGATT
This sequence comes from uncultured Bacteroidales bacterium, assembly GCA_902785075.1. GTDB lineage: Bacteria > Bacteroidota > Bacteroidia > Bacteroidales > Bacteroidaceae > Colivivens. Next base: position 25,267 of record CACZXN010000028.1, read on the forward strand.
GATATGGTTACCACTCCTGATGGCAGTCTTGTTGCAATGGTACATTGTAACAACTGTACATCAGACATCAATGCTTGGGTAAAGATCTTCAAGGAGTATGCAGAATTGTTGGGTGTTCAGCAAGACACCAACACCCTTTACACTACCCTCTTCAACATCGCTCTCAAAGGTGATGCCGATTGCGGTGGTCTTATCTCTTATAATTACATTTCTGGTGAACCTGTTACGGGTTTGGCTGACGGCCGTCCACTCGTTGTTCGTTCTGCTAACAATAAGTTCAACCTCGCAAACTTCATGCGTGCTCATCTTTATGGAGCAATTGGTGTACTTAAAGTGGGTAATGATGTGTTGCTGAAGGAAGAAAATGTGAAGGTAGACCGCATCACTGGTCATGGAGGTTATTTTACCACCCCAGGTGTAGGACAACGCATGTTGGCAGCCGCCCTTAACTCCCCGATCTCTGTCATGGAAACTGCAGGTGAAGGTGGAGCATGGGGTATTGCACTCCTTGCTGCTTATGCTGTAAACAACACTGCAAAGCTATCACTTGCCGATTACCTCGATCAGGTAGTATTTGCTGGTAATGCAGGTACATCTATCGCTCCTACTCCAGAAGAGGTTGATGGTTTCAATCGCTATCTTGAAAACTACAAGGCAGACCTTGCGATCGAGCAGGCAGCCGTAGAGAATCATAAATTATAAATAATAGTAAAATGTCAAATTCTATTCAAGTATTAAATCATGCAGCAGACAATATCAGAATTCTTGCTGCATCAATGGTAGAAAAAGCAAAGTCAGGTCACCCAGGCGGTGCTATGGGTGGTGCAGATTTCATTAACGTCTTGTATTCAGAGTTCTTACAATATGACCCTGAGAAGCCTGAATGGGTAGGTCGCGACCGCTTCTTCCTCGACCCTGGTCACATGGCTCCAATGCTCTATTCACAGTTGGCACTCATCGGTAAGTTCACACTTGATGAACTTGCTCAACTTCGCCAATGGGGATCTCCAACAACTGGTCACCCAGAGTTCGAAGTAGCTCGTGGTATCGAAAACACTTCTGGCCCACTTGGACAAGGACATGTATTCGCTATCGGTGCTGCGATAGCTGCAAAGTTCCTTGCTGCTCATACAGGAAACCCTACATTCTCAAAGGAAACTATCTATGCTTACATTTCTGATGGTGGTATCGAAGAAGAAATCAGTCAGGGTGGTGCTCGTATCGCAGGTATCCTTGGTCTTGATAACCTTGTGATGTTCTACGATTCAAACGACATCCAGCTCTCTACAGAGACAAAGGAGGTTATGAACGAAGACACTGCTGCTAAATATCGTGCACTCGGTTGGGAAGTAAAAACCATCAATGGTAACGATGCTGCACAGATTCGTGAAGCTATTCAGTGGGCAAAGGGTGTTCAAGGAAAACCAGCACTCATCATAGGAAAGTGTATCATGGGTAAGGGTGCACGTAAGGACGATGGTTCGTCATACGAGGCAAACTGCAAGACTCATGGTGCTCCTCTTGGAGGTGATGCTTATCGCAACACAATTAAGAACCTTGGTGGTGATCCTGATAATCCATTCCAGATTTTTGATGATGTTAAAGAGATGTATGCTAAGCGTGCTGCAGAGTTGAAAGATATCTGTGCTGCTCGTTATGCAGAAGAGGCAGCATGGGCAGCCGCTAATCCAGACAAGGCTGTTCAGCAAGCAGAGTGGTTCAGTGGTTCTGCTCCAAAGGTTGACTGGGCTGCAGTACAGCAGAAAGCCAACGATGCAACTCGTAGTGCAAGTGCAGCAGTATTGAGTGTATTGGCAGAACAAGTACCTAATATGATTTGTGCTTCTGCCGACCTTTCTAATTCAGATAAAACAGATGGCTTCCTTAAGAAGACACACGCTTTCACAGCAGGCGACTTCTCAGGTGCCTTTTTCCAGGCTGGTGTAGCAGAACTTACGATGGCATGCTGCTGCATCGGTATGGCTCTTCACGGTGGTGTAATCCCTGCTTGCGGTACTTTCTTTGTTTTCTCTGACTACATGAAGCCAGCTGTTCGTATGGCAGCACTTATGGAACTTCCTGTGAAGTTCATCTGGACACACGATGCATTCCGTGTAGGAGAAGACGGACCTACTCACGAACCTGTAGAGCAAGAAGCTCAGATTCGTCTCATGGAAAAACTTCAAAACCACAGCGGCAAAAATTCAATGCTTGTGCTCCGTCCTGCTGATGCAAAGGAGACTACAGCTGCATGGAAGCTTGCTATGGAGAACACCACTACCCCATCTGCCCTTATCCTCTCTCGTCAGAACATAGCTGACCTGCCAGAAGGAAACGACTATAGTCAAGCAGCTAAGGGTGCATACATTGTTGCAGGTAGTGATGCGAACCCTGATGTCGTACTCGTTGCATCTGGTTCTGAGGTTTCCACTCTTGTAGCAGGTGCTGAACTCCTTCGTAAGGAAGGTATTAAGTGCTCTATCGTAAGTGTACCATCAGAAGGTCTCTTCCGCACACAGACAGCAGACTATCAGGCAAAGATTCTGCCTGCAAATGTGAAGAAGTTCGGTCTCACTGCTGGTCTTCCTGTAAACCTCGAAGGTCTTGTTCCACGCAACGAAGGTATTGTATGGGGATTAAGCAGCTTCGGTTTCTCAGCTCCTTACAAGGTACTCGACGAAAAACTTGGTTTCACTGCAGAGAATGTGTACAAGCAAGTAAAGAGTATTCTTTAAGGCATCATTATTGTATTAATTAGGTATGTGAGCAGGCTCTACGAGTCTGCTCTTTTACTAAGAAACTCGAAGTTGGTCAATGGACACTTAGCTGATGCATTCTCGATGTCACAAAAGAATCGAAGTGACAAAGAAAAAACCCGAAGGAAATCTTCGGGTTTTATTGTGTGCTTTAACGAAGCTCTGAAGCTGCTTTTGCTGCTTTTTCTGCTTTCTCTTTAGCTTCACGAGCTTTCTCTGCTGCCTTCTCAGCTTTTGCTTTGGTCTTGATAGCTGTGTCAACAGTCTTCTTCTTCTTCTTTACTTCTTTGAGGTCATTCTGTTTTTGTTTCAGACGCTGCTTAACGGCAAAAGAGCTTTCACCAGCATTCTGTCCATGCTTCTCGCTAAACTTTGCTTGTTTAAGATCAACTTTGATTTGCTTGATATCAATCTGGATTTGATCGATTTCTTTAGCATACTGATCACTTAGTTCTTTATCAGACATACGAGAATAATCTTGTGCTGATACAAATGCGCTTACACATAAAAATGCGAAGAGCAAAATTGATTTCTGTAATTTCATAATACTATATATTTATAAATATGTGTTCCAACAGCATAAAGAGCCATCGGAGATGACTCTTTATATTTTGACATTTGAGGGAAGTGAAAATTACTTCTTAGCAGCTGCGATAGAAGCCTTACGGAACTCCTTGCCTACTTTCTCAAGTTCGAGAGTAGCCTTACGTACACGTGCAGCTGCAGCCTTGTTGCTTTCTGACTTGTCAATGTCAGCCTTAATTGCATCAACGAGAGTGTTGATCTGATCGATTAATTTTTTCATTTGTAACAATTGTTTAAAAGTTAATAAATAACACTTGCTTTAAAGCATGGGCAAAGATAATAATAATTTACCATTTACCAAATACTATTTGCTGTTTTTTTTGACTTTTTTTTTATTTTGTGCCCTCCAAGTATGTATTTTGTACTTTTTGAGGCTTTCGAATGATTAAATTCGTGATTTGAAGTCCTCGTAGCAAAATTGCTTCCAAAGAGTCAAATTCTTATCTCTACGTATGTATATTTTGGGTAGAGGCATACCATTGAAGGTATTGGTTTTCACCATCGAGTATATGGCCATGTCTCCAAAAACGACCTCATCTCCCTCATGCACAGCTTCTGTAAATTGATAGATTCCGATAATGTCTCCTGAGAGACAAGTTGGGCCACCTAAACGATAAGCACCCTCTATCTGCTTTCCATCTGGAACTATATATGCTTGCGGGGTGATAACGGGTGGCGTATATGGCATCTCAATCACGTCGGGCATGTGACAAGCAGCAGAAGTATCGACAATTACATTTGTCACTCCGTCGTTTCCTTGAGCCTGAACTTCCAACACCTTGCAATGCAACTCACCCGCATTCAATGCTACAGCTTCACCTGGTTCCAAATAGACCTCAAGTCCATACTCTCTCTGCATGCGTCTGATGCATTGTTCCAAACATGGAATATCATAATCTTCACGTGTGATATGATGTCCTCCGCCAAAATTAATCCACTTCATTCGGTTCAAATACTTGCCGAACTTCTCCTCGACAGCATCAAGAGTTGTTTTCAAATCGTCAGAATTCTGCTCACATAGGGTGTGAAAATGTAAACCGTCGAGCAAATCCAACTGTTGAGACGTCATTTGCTGGAATTCGCTCAGCCGAGTACCAAGTCTTGAACCTGGAGCACAAGGGTCATAAATGGCATGACCTACTTGTGTTGAACACTCGGGATTTATGCGCAATCCCACTTCTAGTCCTGCTTCCTTAGCTCGTTTGCCGTATAATGACAGTTGTCGAGGTGAATTGAAGACAATATGGTCGCAAATGCTTAATATTTCATCTATATCACGTTCATCAAAAGCAGGCGAGAATATATGATTCTCACCAGTCGGCATCTCGTCGTGACACAGGCGGGCCTCAAAAAGGCCAGAAGCGGTTGCCCCACATAGATATTTTGATATTAATGGATAAAGCCCATAACAACTGAAACACTTCTGAGCAAGAAGTATTTTACACCCTGTATGGTCCATCACACCTCGAAGCACTTTTAGGTTTGCTTCCAGTCTATCGGCATCAATAACAAAATAAGGAGTATTCATCTCTTATGGAACTAATACCGGATTCTCCTCAATCTTCCAAGGAAGTCCCCATTTATTCAGAGCCTCCATATATGGATCGGGGTCAAATTCCTCTACCGTAAACACGCCAGGACGCTTCCACAATCCTTGCAGAACCATTGCTGTTCCAATCATTGCAGGTACACCTGTCGTATATGAGATTGCCTGCGAACCGACCTCCTTATAACACTCTTGATGGTCACACACATTATATATATATAAGGTACGCATCTTGCCATCCTTGATACCGGTATAAATGCAACCTATATTTGTCTTTCCGACAGTACGCGGACCCAATGAAGCCGGATCGGGAAGCAAACGACGTAAGAACTGAATTGGCACAATCTCATGACCTTCAAACTCTACAGGTTCAGTACCCAGCATCCCCACATTCTCCAGACATTTCATGTGCGTGAGGTAACTTTGCCCGAAAGTCATGAAGAAACGGATACGTTTCACATGTGGAATATTTTGAGCTAATGATTCTATCTCTTCATGATGAAGCAGATACATATCCTTCTCCCCCACTCCGTCAAAGTTATAGGTTCGGTGTATCTCCATCGGTTTGGTCTCAACCCAGTGACCATTCTCCCAATATGAACCATTAGCACTTACTTCACGCAGATTAATCTCTGGATTGAAGTTCGTTGCAAAAGGATATCCATGATCACCACCGTTGCAATCCAATATATCTATCGTATGAATCTCATCAAAGAAATGCTTCTGAGCATAAGCTGTGAACACGCTTGTCACTCCTGGGTCGAATCCCGTACCCAACAGCGCAGTTATGCCTGCCTGCTCAAATCGTTCACGATAAGCCCATTGCCATGAATAATCGAAATAAGCGGTAAACCCTTTCTCTTTGCAGCGTTTCTCATAAATAGCACGCCATTCCGGGTCATTTGTGTCCTCACATTCATAGTTTGCAGTATCCACATAGTCAACTTTCGTCTTCAGACACGCGTCCATGATGGTGAGGTCTTGATAAGGCAACGCAAGGTTGAGCACGATGTCAGGCTTCACCTCATGAATGAGCTTCACCAACTCATCTACATTGTCAGCATCGACCTGAGCAGTCGTAATCTTTGCTGTCGTCTTGCCTTCCAGCTTCTGCTTCAAAGCGTCACACTTGCTTACCGTTCGGCTCGCTATACAAATCTCATTAAATACTTCTGCATTCTGAGCGCATTTTTGAATAGCAACTCCAGCTACACCACCGCAGCCAATAACCAATACTTTATTCATTTCTTTATGAGTTTAATAATAACAATTCACGAACCAACTTGCCTGCTACAGCGGTCGATACTCCACTTGTATCGAGCGTAGGAGCCAATTCTGTTACATCTATCGCCACGATGTTCAAGCGCCGACACACGTTCGTCACAGCATTCCTCAGGTCCTCAAAACCGACACCTCCTGCTTCGGGCGTACCTGTTCCTGGGAAGATGGAAGGGTCGAGCACATCAAGGTCGATGGTGAAATAGACGGGAACTCCCTTGTTTGCCAAATCATCAACAACATCGTCAAGTCCTTCAAACGAGAACGGATGAAGATCCGTATGTCCTGCCCGTGCCAAAGCAAACTCTGCCCGTTCGCCTGAGCGTATTCCGAACTGATGAATCCTTCTGTCACCTATCTGTTCATAACACCTGCGCATCACACATGCATGCGATAACTTTACACCCAGATAGTCATCACGCAGATCTGCGTGTGCATCAAAATGTATGATATGCACATCTGGATAGCGCTTACGTACCTCACGAAAAGCACCAAAAGTCACCAAATGCTCACCTCCAAGCATAAATGGCAGTTTACCGTCATCTAATATCTCTACCGTCCGTTCTGAGATAGCATCAAGGGCTCTCTCGGCCGACCCCATCGGCAACTCCAAATCGCCGGAGTCAAACACAGCCACATCTTCAAGGTCCTTATCCAAATAAGGAGAATAGGTTTCCAACCCATACGACTCATGACGAATGGCAGCGCTTCCGAATCGTGCGCCTGGACGATAGCTGGTTGTGGAGTCAAATGGTGCTCCAAACAACACAATGCGAGCTTCTGCATACTCCGCATCACATGCTATGAAGGTCTCTACATTCTTTCTCATATTACCAAATAACATCAATCAGTGAATGGTTTCAACTTTTGCCAGCAGTTTCTCCACATAAGCAGGCAGCGCAAAGCAACCCTTGTGAAGGTTGGTGGTATAATAATTGGTCTCTATGCCTAACTGATTCCATCTGCTTGCGTTCAGATCATCAACAGGATGATACTTCTTCGATGCATAGCCGAAAAGCCAGTAACCCGAAGGATATGTGGGGATGTGAGCTTGGTACACCCTACTGATTGGGAAACATTCCACGATGCGTTTATGAGCCTTCTGAGTCTCTGCACGATCATCTGCGTAGAAAGGCGACTGATGCTGATTCACCATAATACCATCATCCTTCAATGCTTTGTAGCACGAACCGTAGAACTCCCTCGAAAGCAAACTCTCACCAGGTCCATAGAAACCAGCAGAGTCAACAATGATGACATCATACTCACCCACAATGTGGCGCACATACCTCAACGCATTCTGCGTATAGATGGTGACTTTCGGATCGTCCAATCCACTTGCGGAAAACGGCAGATATTTCTTGGCAGCCTCTACCACGCCTACATTCACCTCAACCATATCGATGCGTTCCACATCCGGATACTTCAGCAATTCACGCACAACACCACCATCACCTGCACCGAAAACCAGAATCTTATGAGGATTAGGATGGACAGCCATTGGGATGTGAGTCATCATCTCGTGATAAATAAACTCATCACGCTCCGTCATAACGATATATCCGTCTGCTGTCAGTACACGGCCATACTCTGGCGATTCGAAGATGTCGATTCGGTTGTGGTCGTTCTCTTCCGAGAAAATATGCTTATTCACCTTGATCGACAACTTCACATTCTCCGTATGAAGCTCAGAAAACCAAAATTCCATTTAACTATAAACTTTTAACTCTAAACTCTCAACTCTCAACTATCAACTCTCAACTAATAAATCGTAGCCTCCTTAATCACATTCAGGTATTCAATCTTCGGGTCCTCAGGACCAGTCATCGAACAACCCTTCTCCTTCGCATAGATGATATATTCAATGATTTCTTGCGTGATACGCTCACCTGGAGCCAGTATAGGAATGCCTGGAGGATAACTCATCACAAACTCCGTACAGATACGTCCATTCGTCTCGCGAATCGGAATCATCTCCTCCTTCGGAGCATAGAACGCCTCCTGCGGACTCATCACGACCGACGGATTGATATATTCATGGTCGAACAGACCTGTACGGTCTTTCTTGAATCGGCGACGGATGTCATACAAGGCACTCACCAATCGCTCAATCTCACGCATGCGGTCACCGATCGAGATATAGGCCAATGTGTTACCGATGTCACCCAACTCCATCTGAATGTCATACTCGTCACGCAACAAGTCATACACCTCAATACCAGCCAACCCCACATCCAGCGTAAACACCGTCAGTTTCGTCTTATCAAAGTCATAGATCGAATCACCGTTAATCAACTCCGACCCGTAAGCATAGTAGTCACCGATCTTATTGATTTCCGTACGCGCATATTCCGCCATATTCACCACCTCGGCAAAAGCCTCCTTGCCACGAAGCGCCAGATTGCGACGCGAAATGTCGAGCGAAGCAAGCAACAGATACGAGGCACTTGTGGTCTGTGTCAAGTTAATCACCTGACGCACATATCCAGGACCTACCGATGAGTTCGTCAGCAGAATACTGCTCTGCGTCAAACTACCACCCGACTTATGCATCGACACACACGACATATCCGCACCGGCAGCCATCGCAGAAATAGGCATATCGTCACCAAAATAGAAGTGAGTACCGTGAGCCTCGTCCACCAACACCAACATATTATGTTCGTGCGCCAGCTCCACAATCCTCTTCAGGTTCGAACAGATACCATAATAGCTCGGATTATTCACGAGAATAGCGACAGCATCCGGATTCTCCTCGATAGCCTTCTCCACCTGAGAGATTTTCATACCCAAGGCAATACCCAGACGGTTATCCACATCAGGATTCACATAGATAGGAGTAGCACCGTTCACAACCAACGCATTAATCACACTCCTATGCACATTGCGAGGCAAGATGATTTTCTCACCCTTCTTCGAAGCCGTCAACACCATTGTCTGCACAGCCGAAGTCGTACCGCCCACCATCAGAAACGCATGAGCCGCACCAAACGCCTCGGCAGCCAGATCCTCAGCCTCCTTAATCACAGAGATAGGATGACACAAGTTGTCGAGCGGTTTCATCGAGTTCACATCCAGTTCAACACACTGCTTTCCTAGCAGTTTCACCAACTCAGGATTACCACGACCGCGTTTGTGGCCTGGCACATCAAAAGGAACCACCCTGTTCCTTCTGAATTCTACGAGAGCCTCGTAGATTGGGGCATAAGCTTGATTACTCAATTTATTCAGTTTAGTATTTTAATTCCCTTTTCTTTTTTGTATATGTTTCCTATTTTCAGTGCAAATATAAGAAATAATTCCTATTCACCATTTACGATTCACCGTTTATTTGCAAAAACAGTCACATTTTTATGATTTTTCGAAATAAACGCATCTCTCAGCGATATTCTCAAGGAGCTAATGATACCCTTTTGCAAAATGAATAGACAACCATTTGGCACTGATATAGAAGTTGACACAAATCTTTCAATCCTTACTAAGGACTCTCAATACAAGTGAATCATACTAATAAAAAAAGAGCGTTCATCGCTGTTGATGTAACGCTCTAGATTTCCTCAATTTGGGATATTAACCTGTGACCCGCTTGGGGCTCGAACCCAAGACCCCCACATTAAAAGTGTGATGCTCTACCTACTGAGCTAGCGAGTCTAACCTTATCAGCTTTTGTGGACTTTTTTCAGGGTTTTAGCCTGTTCCTTTTCAAAAGCGACTGCAAAGTTAGTAAGTTTTTTTGGTTTGACAATGCTTTTTGCGAAAAAATGTTGTAACTTTGTAAAAAATTTCTGTAAAACAAATAGAAAACAAAGTATTAATTGATAGTTTTTGTCTATGTTGTACTGGATTATCATTTTGATAGAGGTGGTTGACTACGGGTTCAGCCAGGTGTTGAGTTGGCTGAATATAAAGGCTTCGAAGCGTCCCATTCCCAAGATTCTGGAAGGTTTGTATGACGAGGAAAGCTATCGTAAGCAGCAAGCTTATTTTCGTGCGAACAAACGGGTTGGCTTTTGGCTGTCGCTGGTCAGCACAATTGCCACAATTGGTGTGTTTGCCTTTGGTGGATTTGGATGGCTCGACGGAGTGGTTCGCGAATGGACAGACTCCGACATCCTGCGCACCTTATTATATATGGGGGTATTGGGAGTTGCCAGCTGGCTTATTGATTTGCCTTTCGATATCTATGACACATTTGTTATCGAAGAGCGGTTTGGCTTTAACAAGACGACCCCCAAGCTTTATATCATCGATACCCTGAAAAGTGCGTTGTTGAGTATTGTGTTAGGTGGCGGATTGCTGGCATTGGTAGTTTGGATCTATGGACTTACACACGAGTGGTTCTGGCTGCTTGCATGGGGAGTGATGGCACTCGTGATGCTTGTGATTCAGTATTTCTATTCAGTGTTGTTGGTTCCGTTGTTTAACAAACAAACCCCATTGGAGCCAGGTGAGTTGCGTGATGCCATCGAAGCATTTGTGTCGAAGGTAGATTTCAAGCTCAAGAACATCTATGTGATTGACGGCTCGAAGCGCAGTGCCCATTCCAATGCCTATTTCACAGGATGGGGCCGTCAGAAACGAATCGTGTTGTATGATACGCTGATTGAAAACTTGACGACTGAAGAAATCGTAGGAGTCTTGGCACATGAGATAGGTCATTATAAACATCATCATATCATTCAGTCGCTCATCGTAGGATTGCTCACCACCCTCGTCACATTCTATTTGTTTGGGTTGGTCATCGACAGCCCGACGATAGCAGCAGCTGCAGGGAGCAGCGAACCCTCGTTTTATGTCAACCTGACGGTGTTCTCAATGCTCTACACACCACTCTCTATGCTATTAGGTATTGTAAGCAACGTGTGGTCGCGCAAGAATGAGCGTCAGGCAGACCAGTTTGCCAGGGAGCACGGAGTTGGGGAAGACGAAGCCACAGCATTGAAGAAGCTGTCAGCCAAAAGCCTGTCGAACCTCACCCCCCATCCCTTCGTCGTGTTTACCAGTCATTCACATCCAACCCTGAAAGAACGAGTGGAAAATCTGATGAAATAATGGGATCACTTGTAACCCCCTGTGTGTAGATATAGAAAAAACATAAAAACACTTAAGATTCAGGATTCAAGATTCAGGATTCAGGATTCAAGGTGTCATACGCCCCCGCCCTGAAGGGCACCCCCTCTAACTTAGAGGGGGAGCTTAGAGGGTTCAAGGTTCTGGATTCAAGATTCAGGTTTTAGGATTCAAGATTCAGGTTTCAAGATTTAGAATCTAGACATATTATTCTCAATTAATCCATATTATTTGTTTGACCACGAATGACACGGATTCACACAGATTTATGGATTGCCTTTTAGGAGGACTAATCCTTTAGGCAACCTAATGGTATAATCTTTACCCCATCAGGACGGGTGTATGCCATCTGACCACCCGTAAGTATTATCAAAAGATCAGGTTCACGGATGGGCATCTGCTTCTCCTTCTCATTATGCTCGCGGATAAGCCTTTTCAACTCCAGAAGATGGCTTGCCCCTTCCTCTATCTCGTTGCTTCCCAGTTTGCACTCTATC